>DASRNL010000001.1:0-3914 GCA_035647415.1 Sphaerochaeta sp.
CCTCGTAATCGAGGATGACCTTATAGTAGGAGTTGGGTACCGAGACCTCGTTCGCTCCGATGCTCCTGTACGGCCCATCGGTGAGGATCGGTCCGGTTACCACATAGACCGCCCCTTCGGTGTCGGCAAAGTTACGCACCGTCGCCTCAAGTTTGGCCCAGATCCCTCGGTTGAAGGGACCCTCCTGGGGGCTCATATTGCTCATGAAGAAGGAGGCACTCATCGCCTCCTCGCTCCAGGTGAGGTCGCTTGCCGGGATGAGGTGGCCGCGGTCATAGCCGCTGCCGCGGTAGTCGGCGAGCGAAGCGCTCTCAGTTGGAATCGATGGATCGGGGCGGAAGTTGTCCTTCCGCTTCGCCGTACCATAGAGCTCATCCCGGGTGAGGTGGTAGGCGACCCAACGTGCCTGCTCATGATCCTCATCGTAGAGGAGGGTGAAGCCGGGGTGGGAGACGATGATCTGTCCATCTTCGTAGTAGGGGAGTTCCAAGTCCTCGATATAGGAGGAGCCTGCTTGCTCAAGGTACTCTTGGTCGCTGGGGGCGATCACCAACGAGACTACCCAGAGGACAACGACCACTGCTACCAGTAGCAGTATCCGTTTTGCCCGTCGCTTCGCTGCAGTACTCTTGCGCTTGCTCTTTGCGGTTGTTTGTTTCTTCTTTGCCACGACATGCTCCTTGGGTGAGAGTATAGCAAATTGTGGGCATCGGAGGGAACAAAGCCCCTTCTCAGTTATGCGGTGATACAGTAAGGTATGCTCATATGCGGTATCTGGGACAACTCGCTCTTATTTTTACCCTCTGCTTGGCAGGCGATGTGATCGCAGCAATTCTGCCCATCACCCTGCCGGGCAGCGTCGTGGCGATGCTCTTGATCCTGTTCTTACTTTTTACCCCTGCCCTCAAAGAGGAACACCTCGGCGAGAGTGCGGACTTCCTGCTTAGGAATATGACCTTCTTCTTCATCCCTCCGGGGGTGTCGATCATCCAGTATATGGACTTGGTCAGCACCATCTGGTGGCAGCTTTTGGTAGTGAATATCGTGAGTCTTTTAGTCTGCTTTGCCGTAGCAGGATGGACGGTGATGCTCACCATCGGAGTGCAGAACCGCATCCGAGCGAGGAGGAGCCATGGCTGAGCTTGTCTACTCACCGCTCTTTGGCATCGCCCTCTCGATCTTCGCCTTCCAAGGAGGCCTATGGATCAATAAGAAGGTCCAGCGTCCTTGGGCGAACCCCCTGATCATCGCCATGGCGTTGATTGTAGGGGTCTTGCTCCTCTTCGATATCCCCTATGCGGCGTACGAAGGAGGGGGTGCCATCATTCAGCTCTTCCTCGCCCCTGTTACCGCAGCGCTTGCTCTGACAATCTACCGCCAGCGCAAGGTGATCAAGGAGCAGTTTCTGCCGATCTTCCTCGGGACCTTTTTAGGATCGCTCTCTGCAGTTGGCAGTGTCCTGTTGACCAGCCGGCTGCTGGGCCTCGATGCGACCTTGGTCGCAAGCCTCTTTCCCAAATCGGTGACAACGGCAGTGGCGATCGCCCTCGCCGAGAGCCTCGGCGGCATCGCTGCATTGACGATCGCTAGTACGGTGATCACCGGCTTGGCAGGAAACCTCCTTGCCCCCTACCTGATCCGCCTCTTTCGGATTAGCGATCCAGTGGCACAGGGGGTGGCGATCGGTACAGCAAGCCACGCCCTTGGAACGAGCAAAGCGATTGAAATAGGGGAGATTCAAGGGGCGATGAGTTCGATCTCAATCAGTCTTAGTGCGGTCTGGACGGTGGTCTTTGCTTCGCTTTTCTTTTGATTGTACAAAGCGGTGCATCGGCACAAAGCCCTGACCGAGGACTTGGTAGGTCTCGTGGACAAACATGAAGGCCTCAGGATCCTCCTCGTGGACGATCTGGGTTAAGGCTGCAATCCGCTGGTTGTGAACCACTGCAAGGAGCATCGGGCGCTCGTGCTTGGTGAAGATACCGACCCCCGGGATCAGGGTTGCTCCATGGTTTAGTTCGTTGATAATTCGCTCGCCGATCGCCTCATGCTTATCGCTGACAATATAGGCGGTCTTTGCATACTTAGTCCCGACACTCATCACCATGAAGTTGACCATCTGACCGGAGATATAGAGGGCGATCACGGCAAAGAGCGCGCGTTCAAACCCGAAGTTCAGCGCTCCGATGACGATAATCACTCCATCGACAAAGAAGAGGGCACTGCCCTGCGGTAGCGGGGTGAAGCGGTTGATAATTTGGGCGAGGATATCGGTGCCACCGGTATTAGCGCCACTGCGCATCACCACCCCGATCCCTGCCCCCAAAAGCGCTCCACCGAAGATCGCCGAGAGCAGCACATCCATCCGGTCGGTGTAAGGAAGCAGCCCCTGGTAGCGGGTGAGCTGACCAAAGAAGCTGACCCAGAGTGAGAGCAGCAGCGAACCGGCGAGGGTACGCGCCCCGTAGGCACGACCGAAGACCTTCATTCCGATGAGAATCAACGGGATGCTGATGGTGAGCATCACCACTCCGGTATCCCAACCAAAGGAGTGGTAGATGATAATAGCGATCCCGTTGACCCCTCCAGAGGCGATCTTTCCGGGGGTGATAAAGGCTGCGATGGCAAAGCCAGCCATCGCAGTTCCTATGATGAGATTTGCGAGATCTTTTATGACTCTTGCATAGGAGCGATTCATATGCTGAGTATCGACTACTGCACGCTTTCTTGCAAGGTCTTTCGGATTGCACCTGGGCCGGCAATCAGACGTTGGAAGTACTCGATCACCTTCGGTGCCATGCCGATTGCAACCAGATCTACCCCCCAGATTGTCGCATCCTCAAGCAAAGGCGATAAGGTGGGGTAGGGAGCCCGATCACCGATGGCAATCCCTGTAAGATACGCCTGTGCTTCCTCCAAGCGGGGGTCGGGGCTCAGAGAGAGCTCAGCGAGCTCATCATCGAGGCCCAGCAGGTAGCGGAGCCACCCGGCGTAGACCAAAGGGATCATCTGTAGCGAATCGACGTCGAGCTCTGGGTTTGTCAGATACGCCTTGATCGTCTCGCCGAAGCGGATGCTGAGTTTCTGACTGGTGTCGGTTACAATCCGCTGGGGGGTATCCGGCATGAAGGGGTTGGGGAAACGCACGGTGAGCACCTCATCGATAAAGGCCTTTGGATCGAGGATCTTCGGGTCGACGACCACCGGCATCCCCTCATCGTAGCCGATGCGCTCTACCATGCGCCGCAGCTGGGGATCCTGCATCTCCTCGTTGATCAGCCGATAGCCTAGGAGGGTGCCAAAGATCGCCAAGGCGGTATGCAGCGGATTGAGACAGGTGGTGACCTTCATCCGCTCCACCTGATCGACGGTAGTGCGGTCGGTCAGGTAGACACCGACTTTCTCCAAGGGGGGCCTGCCATTGCCAAAAGCATCTTCGATGACCAGATACTCTGGCTCTTCGGCGTTGACAAAGGCGGCGGTGTGGGTGTGTTTGGCGGTGACGATTATAGAGGTGTCGGCAAAGCCCGAAGCGCTGAGCATCTCTTGTACGTTTGTATCGGGGTGTGGGGTGATCTTGTCGATCATCGACCACGGATAGCTGACCTGCTTCTTCAGGTAGGTGTTGAACCCCTCGTCGACGAAACCGCGTCGGTGCCACTGCGCGGCGACGGTCTGTACCGCTAGGGCGAGCTTATCACCGTTATGCGAGCAGTTGTCCATGCTCAGCAAGGTCAGCTTTCCCGCCTGGATACGGTAGCGTTCATAGAGTAAGGCGGTGAGCTTGGGGATGAAGGAGCTCGCCTCAGCGGGGCCTGCCTCCAGATCGGCGAGGATGAAGGGGAGGAAGGAGCCATCGTTAGTCAACAAAGAGTAGCCCTTCTCGGTGATCGTCATGCTGATCAGCTGGAGCG
>DASRNL010000002.1:0-2495 GCA_035647415.1 Sphaerochaeta sp.
GTATGAAGCTGCTTCTGCACAGTTCTTAGCTTGGCAACCTCATCGCCGACCATCGCAGCGTATGCGCTGAACTCCTGGCCCAAGCTCATCGGAACGGCATCCTGCAGCTGGGTTCGCCCCATCTTCAATACATCGGCAAACTCCTCTGCCTTCTGTGCCAAGGCAGCAGAGAGGCGCTCGGTTTCTGCGATCAGCGGATCGAGCATCCATATCGCAGCGAGGCGCACAGCGGTGGGATAGACATCGTTGGTCGACTGGGACATATTGACGTGGGTGTTGGGGTGCAGGTGCTGGTACTCACCCTTCTGTTTGCCGAGGAGCTCGAGACCGAGGTTTGCAATCACCTCATTGGCGTTCATATTTGTCGAGGTGCCTGCTCCCCCTTGGATCATATCGATGGGGAAGTGGGTATCGTAGACGCCATCGATCACCTTATTGCTTGCCTGTATAATCGCCTTACCGAGATCAGCGGGGAGCCTGCGGTAGTCGAGGTTCGATTGTGCACAGGCTTTTTTGATGTAGGCAAAGGCAGCAATCAGCTCAGGGTAGTCATCCAGAGTTGCCTCTGAGATCATAAAGTTTTCCATCGCCCGCATCGTCTGGATGCCGTAGTAGGCGGTGCTAGGGACTTGGCGCTCTCCGAGCAAGTCATGTTCTGTACGGAAGGTTTCCATCACTCTCTCTCCTGAATGGGATTATCGCCACGATGGCGAGCTGTACTATCGTAGCATGAGAGCGAGCTGCAGACAAAGAGAAAAGCCCCTGCCGAAGCAAGGGCCCCTTTCTAGTGGAGGTGAGGGGAATTGAACCCCTGGCCTTCTGAATGCCATTCAGACGCGCTACCAACTGCGCCACACCCCCGATATCAACAGTGGCTATCATACGAATTGGCTTTCTTTAAGTCAAGGTATCGTTGACTTACAATTAATGGTACCAGCAGAACCGATGCCTCATAATAAAAATGTTACCCATGTTGCATGTAATCTAGTCCTAAAACAGGTGCGCACCACACTATGGTCAAATTCCAGCTATCGGTGGCTACGATATAATCGTAGTGCCCTCTGTTGTAATTGGAATTTTCGCCTTGCTCTTTTACGCGGAGATTGCCTACAATGCGATGAGCGTTTCAAATACCTCTTGCTTGACCTTTTGAAATGCAATGAGTAATAATTCTTTAATATATTGTGATATAGATTCTACGCTGTTGTAGCTGTGCTGAGGGGGCATACATGGGGCTTTTGAAGAAACTAAAGGAAGTAGGGCAATCCATTATCCCCATTGTGGCATTGGTAGCTTTGCTACACTTCTTTGTGACCCCCTTTCCCGATGGTGAACTTGTAAACTTCGCTATCGGTGGCCTCTTTATCATCGCTGGCCTTGCGATCTTTCTCACCGGCACCGAGATCGGGTTGATTCCCATCGGTGAGCGTATCGGAGCTGATACCACCGGAACCAAGAACCTCTGGTTGGTGCTGCTCACCGGCTTGGCAGTCGGGGTGATTGTCATCGTCGCCGAGCCGAGTATCGCCGTCTTGGCGGACCAAGTGGCGATGGTGAACCCAGCGATCTCGACCACCCTCTTGGTGACGATGATCGCCTTAGGCTTTGGGTTCTTTATGATGATCGGCATGGCGCGGGTGGTGCTCAGGATCCCGTTGAAGTGGATCTACGCCATCAGCTATGGACTGCTCTTTCTGATCTTTGCCTTCAGTTCCCCGATTATGATGGGGATCGCCTTCGATAGCGGTGGTGCTTCCACCGGCCCACTCTCAGTTCCTTTCGTCCTGGCAGTAGGGTTGGGGGTCGCTCGGGTACAGCAGAAGCAGCGCGAAAGTGATAACTTTGGCCTCGTCTCTTTGGTACTCATTGGCCCGACCTTCGCCATCGGCATCCTCAGCCTTTTGGGCGGCGGTTCGACTGAGGTTCCCACCGGGGAGGTGATAATCCAAGAGAGTGGCAACTTTCTTTCGCTGATCCTCCCTTCGATGAGTCAGGTAGCCCAGGCACTGGTGCCCTTGATGATCCTCTGTCTGGTCTATCAGGTGCTCTTGATCAAGCTGCCGCTGCGCAGACTGCTGCGCGTCGGTGTCGGCTTCATCTACCTCTTTATCGGGTTGACGCTCTTCTTTGTCGGGGTCAACGGCGGGTTCATCCCCGGCGGCTTTCAGATCGGCTATACGATCGGCAGCTACTCGACTGCGCTGTTGTTGCTCGTCGGGCTGGCGATCGGGGCGATCACCGTCCTCAGTGAGCCGAGCGTCTATGTGCTCGTTGAGCAAGTAGAGGTGGTGACCCAGGGGCATATCAAAAAGCCGGTGATGCTCACCTCGGTAGCGATCGGAGTAGGCCTGTCGGTCTTCTTGGCGGTGGTTCGGATTATCACTGGGCTCTCGCTCTGGTACTTTGTCTTCCCTGCCTACACCCTAGCGGTGATTTTGGGCTTCCTTGTCCCCGAGCTCTTCGTAGGCCTCTCCTTTGATAGTGGGAGTGTCTCC
>DASRNL010000003.1:0-5254 GCA_035647415.1 Sphaerochaeta sp.
ATAGTCGATCTGCTCTTAATCTCTGAAAAATCGTTCGGTGAACGCAATGCTTTCACCGCATTTACCCCAGAACGGAATACCCTCTCCTATAGCGAAGTCCTCACCCACGTACAGCGTGTAGGCTCAGCTCTCCTCGATGCAGGGGTTAGCAAGGGGGATCGGGTGGTGATCAATGGGAAGAACAGCCCCGCTTGGGCGATCGCCTACCTTGCCACCCTCTGGGCAGGGGCGATCGTCGTCCCCTTGGATAACCAGATGCCTATCGATCGAGTTGATGCCTTAGCTGCGTTCGTCGAGCCGGCTTACTTCTTTGCCGATAGCGCGGTCTTCTCATCCCTCGATGCAGCTAAACCATGGCGAACCAAGCTCCTCGGCAGCGCCACCTTGCTCGGAGAGAGCAAGAGTTTTTCCGCCATCGCTGATCTGACACCCGATGCACTGCAAGAGCGGGTTGCACTGAGCGAGGATGATACTGCTGCGATCCTCTTCACCAGTGGGACCACCGGTGATGAGAAGGGGGCGATGCTCACCCACGCCAATATCGTCAGCAATATCTATCAGGCGTGTGATCCGATGTTCCTCCAACTCGATGAGACTTCAGTCCTCTATGCGCTCTTGCCCTTGCACCACTCCTACTGCTGTACTGCGGTGCTGCTGGAGGCAATCAAGCACGGATCGGAGTGTGTCTTCGGCCAGGATGTCGTCGTCAGCCGCATGATCAACGATATGAAGCGGGGCAAAGTGACAATCTTCATGGGCATCCCCCTGCTCTACAACAAGATTCTCAGTGGTATCCTCAAACAGGTGAAAAAGCAGGGTGTGGTGAAGAACGCCTTGGTACGTACGATGATGACGATCAATGGAGTGACCAAGAAGTACCTAAAGCGCAATCTCTTTCGCCCCCTATTTAACAAGCTGCTCTTGAGCAAAGTCGGCCTCGATCACAACGATATCCTCATCTGTGGGGCTGGCCCACTCTCTCCGAAGGTCTTCAAACAGTACCAGCAACTCGGCTTGGACTTCATCCAAGGTTACGGACTGACTGAGACCAGTCCGATCCTCACCCTCAACCCGATCAGCAAGTTCAAGGTAAAATCTGTGGGCAAGGTCTTCCCCTTGATCGATATGATTATCGCCGAACCAGATGCCAATGGGATTGGCGAGATCCGTGTCAAAGGACCGAGTGTCAGTGCAGGCTACTACCGCGACGAAGCGAACACCGCCCTGCTCTTTGACGAGGATGGGTACCTGAAGACCGGCGATCTCGGGTACTTGGATCGAGAGAACTACCTCTACCTCAAAGGCAGAGCAAAGAACCTCATCGTCACCGAAGGGGGAAAGAACGTCTATCCTGAGCAGATCGAGGACCTCTTCCAGCTCTACAGCGAGGTCGAACAGATCCTCATCCGCGGCTATCAGGTGAAGGCGGACATCCCCGGTGATGCAATCGAAGCGATCATCTACCCCAATATGGAGTACTATCAGGAGAGCGGATTGGTGATCAAGGAGGACCTGGCGCGGATCATCGCAGAGGTCAACCAACACCTGAGCCTCTTTGAGAAGATCACCCGCTTAACGATCGCCCAAGAGGCGATGGATATGACCAGCACCAAGAAAATCAAGCGGAATGCCGTGACGATTTAGCGCCTTCGTGGTATCATACTGGGTATGAAAATCCTCATTGAGAACACCACAATCCTGCCGATGACCGCTCCCGATCACTTCTATCGGGGGGACATCGGCATCGCTGAGGGGATCATCCAGTTCATCGGTACGAAGGACCCCTCCTTTGTCCCAGACACGATCATCGACGGCAGCGACCATCTGAGTTTACCCGGGCTCATAAACGCACACACCCACCTGCCGATGGTCCTGATGCGCAACTACCGGGACAACCTCCCCTCCCTCGATGCGTGGCTCAATGCAATCTTTCCAATCGAAGATACCCTAAGCGAAGAGGACATACTCGTTGCAAGCAAGCTCGGGGTCGCTGAGTTGATCCAAAGCGGCGTCACCACCTTCTGTGATATGTACTTCCACCCCTTGGCCACCGCCGAAGCGGTCCTCTCTGGGGGCATCCGAGCAAACCTCGGCCTCACCCTCTTCGGCGATGCAGAGGCCACCTCTGCTCGGATCGCCGAGCGTGCTGAAGGGATGCTCGCCTTAAGAGACCACCCATCTGGGCGTATCAGCCTCTCGATCGCCCCACATGCGATCTACACCTGCAGCGCTGAGACCTACCAGGCTGCCAACCAGTGGGCACGCGAGCACGATGCACTCTTGCACACCCACCTCAGCGAGACCGAGGAGGAGGTCCAAGGAGCACAGAACGAACATGGGACCACCCCACTAGAGTACCTGATCTCAATCGGAGCACTGCAGGGGGTGCAGGCGCTCTTCGCCCATGGGGTATTCCTCAGTGAACAGGACATCGCATACCTAGCAAAGAGTGAGCACGCGATTGTCCACAACCCTAGCAGCAACCTCAAGCTCAACTGCGGTATCGCTCCGGTTGCCAAGTATCGGGACGCGGGAATTCGCGTCGCCTTGGGGACCGATGGGGCTGCGAGCAACAACAACCTCAATATGGTCGAAGAGATGCACATAGCAGCGCTACTCGGTCGCTATCAGAGCAACCTCTCTGCGTATGAGGTGCTGAAGATGGCAACCGTCGATGGGGCGAAGGCGCTGGGCCTTGATCAGAAGATCGGTACGCTTGAGGTAGGAAAGGAAGCGGACCTTATTATGGTCAATACCAAGGCAGCGCACCTGACCCCTTGTAACGACCCCTTCAGCGCGTTGGTCTATAGCGCCCAAGCGAGCGATGTGAAGACGGTCCTCTGTCAGGGCCAGCTGCTGCTACATGAGGGCAAGCTGCTTAGCGTCGACCTTGATGCGATCCTCAGAGCAGTAGAGAAGAGCTGGAGCGACATCCTCGCCCGTCAATAGGAAAAAACGATGGTAGCAGTACACTTTATCGACGAAACCCTACGCCTGCTCGATCAACGGCACCTTCCTCATACAGAGGCCTATTATAGCTGCAGCACCGTTGAAGAAGTTGCCATAGCGATCGAAGAGATGGTCGTTCGTGGAGCTCCCGCTATTGGAGCTGCGGCTGCCTATGGGGCCTACTTTGCAGCAAAAGAGGCAGAAACTTCCGCTGATTTTACCGCCCTACTCGCCCGTCTTGCTGCCACCCGACCGACCGCTGTGAACTTACAGTGGGCCTTAGATCGGATGCACGCAACCTACCAGAAGCACTATGATAGCAGCACACTGCTTGTTCAAATGCTCGCCGAGGCACAGGCGATTCAAGCGATCGATATCGAGGCTAACAAACTGATCGGCGCCTACGGCAATACGCTGATTCCCAGAGGAGCGAGGATCCTCACCCACTGTAACACCGGCTCCTTAGCGACTACCGGTATCGGCACCGCCTTAGGGATTATAAAAACTGCTTATGCTGCAGATAAAAACATCAGCGTCTATGCCACCGAGACCCGTCCGCGCCTCCAAGGGGCGAAGCTCACCACCTGGGAGCTGATGCAGCACCTGATCCCGGTGACCTTGATACCGGATAGCAGCGCAGCTGCTCTCCTCTTTTCGGGGAGTATCGACCTGGTGATCGTTGGAGCGGATCGCATCGCTTCCAATGGCGATACAGCCAACAAGATCGGTACCCTCTCCTTAGCGGTACTCGCCGGTGAGTTTCAGGTCCCCTTCTACGTTGCAGCCCCTCGCTCCACTATCGACTATGCGATAGCCGATGGATCAGCGATTATTATCGAAGAGCGCAGCGCCCACGAGGTGACCGAGATTGAAGGTATCAGGGTCGCTCCAAGAGGGGTCGCAGTCTATAACCCTGCCTTTGATGTCACCAGTGCAAAGTATATCACCGCCATCATCACCGAAGATGGGATCCTCACACCCCCCTATGCCGAGGCGATCGAAGAGTCCCGTATAAAAAACAGCTAGGCAGCCCACTCCCTTTGGGCTACCATAGAAGAGAAGGAGAAACAACATGAAAGAACATGAATTTTTATTATGTGAACGCTGTGGCAATATCGCAGCCAAGGTAATCGACAAGGGACCGAAGCTGGTCTGCTGTGGTGAAGAGATGGTCGTTATGGTACCCCATACCGCCGATGATGGCTATGAGAAGCACGTCCCTGCGGTCACCATCGAAGGAGACTGCGTAGAAGTGAATGTTGGTTCGGTCGATCATCCGATGACTGAAGCACACCATATCGCCTTCATCTATGTACAGACTGAGAAGGGTGGCATGAAGAAAGCGCTGCCTGTCGATGGCAAGCCACACGCTACCTTCTGCCTTGCTGATGACAAAGCGGTGGCAGTCTTTGAGTACTGCAACCTCCATGGACTCTGGAAGCTCGAGCTTTAAGCGTTGAGCAAGGCTTCGATCAGAGAAGCCTCTAAGGATAGGAGTTCACTATCATGGATACTCCTCGCACTGCGGGGGGTATCTATTTTTTCGTAGAAGATCGGCGCGTTGGGCGAGCCGAGACAGCAGACTGCATCGCCGATGACGATCGCTTCCTTGGGATCATGGGTCACAAAGATTGTCGTCTTAGGACTCTCCTCCCAGAGAGTCAAAAATGCTTCAAGCAGTGCATAGCGGAGCTTGATATCCAAGCTCTGAAAGGGCTCGTCTAAGAGCATGAGGTTGCTCGGGTGGGCGAAGGAGCGGGCGATCGCAACCCGCTGGCGCATGCCGCCGCTGAGCTCCTGTGGGTAGAGGGTGAACGAATCGCTCAGGCCGACCATCTCAAGGTAGTGCTGGGCAAGTTCACAGCGAGCTCTGGTGTTGGATTCACTGGCTCGCAAAGCCAGCTCCACATTGTGAAACACTGTCGCGGTGGGAATCAGGCGGGGTTCCTGGAAGAGGTAGCTGACACTGCCGCTCTCGCTGGTGTCGCGGATCACCGATCCACTATCCGGTGCGATGAGCCCGCTTGCCAGATGCAGCAGAGTGGTCTTCCCTTGCCCTGAGGGGCCGACCACTGCGAGGATTGTCTTCGGTTCGACGGTGAGGCTGAAGCGATCGAAGACCACCGTCGGGCCATAGGCTTTACTTACGGCATTAAAGCGCATCGAATCCTCCTCTTATCGTAGGCGACCTTCAGTCTCCCTCCTGCCCAAACACAGAGGGAGAAGATCAGATCCCCCGCTGCGGTGAGGAAGATAGCGACCAAGGTCCAAGAGAGCACCCGATCGGTCTGCAGCTGCACCTGAG
>DASRNL010000004.1:0-8919 GCA_035647415.1 Sphaerochaeta sp.
CCTGAAAGGGTAAGAAAGCTTACAATGGAGGATTTTTGCCAGCTTTCAGGCCGTCTCACTGAGGATAAATACAAGGGGTCCTACGAGCAGTGTGGGGCGATTATCCGTCGTTACTCAACTCAAGCGATGCTCGATAGCACTAACCTTTTCTACCTCATCCTCTTCTCATTTGTAATCGGGAACAACGATGGGCACCTAAAAAACTTCTCGCTCTATACCCCTGAGCCCGGTCATACATTCCTCAGTCCAGCATACGATCTGCTTCCCGTCTCTTTGGTTCTTCCTCAAGATCCAAAGGAGAGTGCACTCACGCTCAATGGGAAAAAGAGCAGAATAAGCCGACGGGACTTTCTCTCGCTCGCTGATTCTTTGCAACTTCCTCGCAATGTAGCGCCTCGATTCATAGATCGCTTACACACGTTACAGGATGTGTTTTCGAGGATTATCACCGATTCCTTTATTCCACAAACCTATCAAGAACAGCTTATCGCTTTGATCGATCAGCGCCTCAGAAGGCTCAGAGAGTAGCATATATACAAAGGGGGCTGTCCGCACCCTGATCGCTCAGATTGCGCAACAGCCCCGCTAGGTGTGCTATGTTCGCTGCTTAGCCAACAAGCTTCGCCATATCGTCCTCAACAGTTCCAATCCCTGCGATACCGAAGTTCTCTACCAGAACGTTTGCTACGTTCGCCGAGAGGAAGCCCGGCAGGGTTGGGCCAAGGTGGATGTTCTTCACACCGAGGTAGAGGAGCGCCAAGAGTACGATGACTGCCTTCTGCTCATACCAAGCGATGTTGTAGGCGATCGGTAGCTCGTTGATGTCCTCCAAGCCAAAGACCTCCTGCAGCTTCAAGGCGATCAGCGCCAAGGAGTAGCTATCGTTACACTGTCCAGCATCGAGGACCCGGGGAATCCCATTGATATCACCGAGATCGAGCTTGATGTACTTGTACTTGGCACAGCCGGCGGTCAGAATCACCGTATCCTTGGGCAACGCCTTGGCAAACTCAGTGTAGTACTCGCGGCTCTTGGATCGGCCATCACAGCCGCCCATCACCACGAACTTCTTGATCGCACCGCTCTTGATCGCATCGACGACCTGGTCGGCGAGGGCGAAGACCTGTGCGTGAGCGAAGCCACCGACGAGCTCTCCATCTTCGAGCTTGGTGGGAGCCGGACAGCTTTTGGCCAGTTCGATGATCTCACTGAAGTCCTTCTCGTCGCCGATACCGCCTTCGATGTGCTTCACCCCTGGGTAGCCGGTGGCACCGGTGGTGAAGATGCGATCCTTATAGGAGTCAGCTACGGGGACGATACAGTTGGTGGTCATCAGGATCGGTCCGTTGAAGGATTCAAACTCCTTGCGCTGCATCCACCAGGCGTTGCCGTAGTTGCCGTAGAAGTTATCGTACTTCTTAAAGGCTGGGTAGTAGTGTGCTGGCAGCATCTCAGAGTGGGTATAGACATCCACACCAGTGCCCTTGGTCTGCTCTAAGAGCATCTCCAGGTCGCGCAGGTCGTGTCCGCTGATCAGAATACCAGGGTTGGTGCCGACATCGAGCTTTACCCGGGTCATCTCAGGGTTTCCATAGGCTGCGGTGTTCGCTGCATCCAAGAGCGCCATCCCATCGACGCCCCACTTGCCGGTCTCTAAAGTCAGTGCGACCAGCTCATCGACACTCTTCTCTTCCAAAAGATCGCTGAGCGCACGCTGGATAAAGGCGTCGAGCTCTTCGTTGTCCTTGATGAGGTTGTTGGCGTGCTTGGAGTAGGCTGCAACGCCCTTCAGACCGTAGGTGATCAGCTCTTTGAGGCTTCTTAGATCCTCGTTCTCTTCAGCAAGCACGCCGATGGTCTTGGAGAACTCCTCGTAGGAGGCGACATCGGTGTTGGTAAAGAGCGCAGAGGCATCGAGGCCGTCAGTGTTCTTGAGCTCCTTACGCAGGGCTTCCTTGGTTGCGATCGTCAAGAGAATACGTTCGATGACCTTCTCATCATCAAAGTTCGCGTTGGTGATCGTCTGAAAGAGGTTGTAGGTGACGATGTGGTTCACATCCTTGGCTACTTCACTTCCCTCTGCTCTGAGGCGGGTGGTCACCTGGCTGAGCCCCTTGGTAACCCAGATCATCAGATCCATCAGGTTGCTCGTCTCTGGCTTCTTGCCGCAGACCCCTACCTTGGTACACCCAAAGTTTCGTGCGGTCTCCTGGCACTGGTAACAAAACATTTTATTGTCCATGCATTTCTCCTTATCTACATACTTGTTCGCTGCACCGCAGCGCATCCACTCGGTACTCTAGCAGAGCTCTTGTACCCGTGTATGTTGGTTTTCCAACAATACTGCTCTCTGGAGGGAGAATACCCTCTTTTTTCACTCTCCAATACAACGGGCGCCATCAAGGCGCCCGAGTGTAGAGATTATGGTAGCCTTCCTTAGGAGGTGGCGTCTGCAGCCTCTGTTACCTGATCGGTCGGCTCTCCACGGCCAGGTTTGACCTTGCCGATGAAGAAGAAGGCGATCAGCATCGAGACCGCTCCGTAGAGGAAGATCGCTCTGAAACCGAAGAAGTCGATAAACGCTCCGGTGATCGGAGGGCTGATGATCGATGCGAGCTGGCTGAAAAAGTAGTAGAGACCGGTGTAGATACCGACGGTCTGGTAGGTGGACATCTGCCAGAGCATCGGGAAGCTGTTGGTCACCACCGAGACCCAGAAGATACCGAAGCAGAAGAGCAGCGCCCAGAAGGTGTACTGGCGGAATGCGACGCTCTTGCCGGCGGTGATCACATCGTGGAAGAAGACGCCCACCAGCACGAAGACCAGAACGGTGAGTGCGGTGCGGATTGTCTTCTTTCGACCGATGCGGTGGGCGACGATGCCACTGGGGATGGCGAAGATCGCATAGGCGATACCGACCATCCCAGCTGCTAGGCTTGCAGTCCCCGGGGAGGTCTTCAGAATATCGGTGGAGTAGAGACCGACGAAGGGAAGGATCCCCTGGTAGCCGATGAACCAAAAGAGCAGCGCCAAGAGGATGTAGAGTGCACTCTTATCCTCTTCGGCGAAGACCGCCTTCAAGGACTTGAGAATCGGTTCGTGCTTCTCACTCTCCTCCTGCCCTACCCCCTTATCCTCCTTGATGAAGATGAAGAGCAGCAGCACCGCGGCCATGACCAAGACGCCGGAGATGGGGAAGGCGAGAATTTTATCGACCTTTCCATACCCAGGCACATTCACGTAGACGTTCATCAGGCGTGCTAAGCCGACGGTCCCGACGATGGTGGCAACCCCGCCCATCGTGTTTATAACCCCATTGGCCTCACTGCGCAGATCTGCAGGGATCATATCGGGCATCAAGGCGACCACCGGTCCGCGGACTGCCTGCTTGAAGAGGTTCAGTACGAAGACGAGGATGATCAGCATCCAGAGGCTTCGCAGCGCGGCAAAGGGCATCAGTCCGAAGGCGATTGCACTGACCGGTAGACAGACGATGATGTAGGGCATCCGTCTGCCGATCCGAGTACGGGTGCGGTCGCTCAGGGCGCTGAAGATCGGAATTAGCATAATGGCTAAGAGATTGTCCAGGGTCATAATCGAACCGATTAAGGCCTTCGAGTCGATGTACTGCTCCAAGAAGATGGGCACATAGGTATCGTAGAGTGGATCCATCAACCCCATGGTGAAGAATCCTAAGCCGATGAGGAAGGTAGTCAGATAATACCCTTTCAATCCTCGTTTTTCTTGTTTTGCCATTGGTATACTCCTGCAAGTGATAATCCTAATTGCCCACAGTGTACCATGAAAGAGATGAGCGAGGCAGAAGATTTCGCTAGCCCTAGACCAAACGCGCTCTTTACAGTACATCAGAGGTATGAGCAGCGAACAAGAACGACTAGCTAGGCGATTTCCTCTCACCGCAGATGAAGAAGCATACTTTAGCGATGCCCAGGGACGGCTCTCGGTGAAGATCCCCGAGCACTATGGGTCGCTCATCGATCCCAAAGACCCCAGCGACCCCTTGCGCAGACAGGTGATCCCTACTGTAGCTGAGCACCAAGAAGATGAGCGAGCGAGCTTTGACCCCTTGGAGGAGGAGCGCTACTCGGTCACCGATCGGCTTATCCATCGCTATAGCAGCACCGCTGCCTTTTTAACCACTGACCGCTGTGTCGTGCACTGTCGCCATTGCTTTCGCAGGCGCTTCACCGCCACCGACCAAGGACCAGCGACCAAAGAGCAGATCGCTGCCGCTGCCTCCTATATAGGAGCACATCCACAGATCACTGAGGTCCTTTTCACCGGTGGAGATGTGCTGACCCTCACCGATGATGCACTTGAGGCGATGATAGCAACCTTTCGCTCTCGGCGCCCTGATCTGGTTATCCGTCTCTGTACCCGCGTTCCAGTTGCGTCCCCTGAGCGTATCACCGAAGCACTATTGGCGATGCTCAAGCGCCACGATACCGCACCGTTTTACCTGATGACGCAGTTCAACCACCCTACCGAGGTAAGCCCTGCGGCTATCGGCGCGGTAGGGCGCTTCATCGATCAGGGGATTGTTGCGTTGAATCAAAGTGTCTTATTACAAGGGGTGAACGATGAGGTAAAGACCTTGGTACAGCTCTGTAAGATCTTGGTGCAGCACCGGATTAAACCGTACTACCTCTTTGTTGGGGATTTGGTGCAATCCACTGCACACCTAAGAGTTCCGCTGAGACGCTCCCTTGCCCTTGAAGAGGGGATGCGCCAACAGCTCAGCGGCATCGCCATGCCTACCCTAGCAGTAGACTTGCCCCACGGTGGGGGCAAGCTTCCAGTTAACTCTGTATATCTGCAAGGGGAGGTGGGGCCAGGGGTGTGGCGCTTTGCCACTTTCGATGGTTCGCAGTACGATTACTACGACCCTCCTACTCGTTAATCACTCCCATAATCTTCTGGTATTTTTCAATCTCAGCATTTCTGAGGCGCTGGCGCTCCGCTTCGTAGGCCTGCTCATCGGTGATCGGAGTCGTTACTAGAGGAGCTGCTTCTTCGACAATGACTGAGATTTCAATGCCTGCAGTCATTGGCTCAGCAACCGCTACTCGCGTAACACTGACGGTAGCTGGTGCTGGGGGAGCAGGCACCTTTGGGAGCACTGGCTTTTCTTCTACAATGGGAGTCACCGTAGGCGTTGGCATTGTAGGAGCTGCAGGGATAGCTGCGACTTCTTCTACCACAGAAGGAATGGCCATCACTTCTGCAACATCGATTTCTTCGAAAGGTACTGCTTCAACAGCTACCTCAACTGTTTCTACAGCGATCTCAACTGGCTCAGCAGGTACCTCTATTGCTTCAACAGCGACCTCCTCTGCTTCGACGACAGCTGCTTCTGCTGCCAACGCTTTGGCTCGGGCCTCTTCGGCTCGGATCGCTTCAGCTCGGGCCTTTTCGGCTAAAATCTCTTCAGCAAGAGCCTTGCTCGGCACCTCTTCACCGCGCTCAAGTGCTTCCATGTCGGCAACAATAAGGGGGACGATATCATAGACGAGGGCAGCGCGGTTCTCCAGGTAGAGGTCGACGATCTCTCGTTCGCTGATCAGGTCGCTGAGCTCTGCTCTAGCGATTTCCATGATATAGTTTTTATTCACTTCCAGGGTGGCGAGCACTTGGTTGATGATATGAGGAATCTGTGCGTTGAGTGCGCTTTCAACCAAGGTTGCAATCTCAGCCTCACTGAGTGCAACCGTCTGCTCAGCAAGGCGCTGCTGCACGGTCTGTGAGAGGGCATCGATTTCACCCTGGTAGTCATAGTGCGGTACGATGAGATCCTCTACTGCAGAAGAGGTGATCGCTTGTTCCACTAATTGCTCAACGAACTGCTCGTCAGCCAGCAATGAAGTGCGAACCGCTTCGGTGATGTCGGGCTCGATCGTCTGGCGAACTTCAAGTGCAAGCGCAGCTGTATCCATGGGTTTTTCTTCTCTCTCGGTGCGCAGGGGTTCAGTAATTTGAAGCAACGGTTCGTGCTGTCTTGCACGTGCTCGTTCAAGAATATCATCCGATACCCCCGGTCGCATGAACCAAAGTCCAGCAAAGACAAACAATGTCACGACAATAGTTATGACCAATAGATTGATTCGTACCGATTTATTCATTGCAATTCCTCATTCTTACCAGCTTTCACCCCGAAGGCAAAAGTTCTTGCTCTATCCTAGCACAATACTGAGCTACTTGTCGATGAATTATCGCCTGTGAGCGATAGTTGCGGAGCACCGTGGTATCGACGCGTCTCTCTAAAGTATCCGATCGTATATCTCGCTGCGCTCGGTTACGAGCAAGGAACTCCCGAATCGAGAGCAAACTCCTTCTACGACAGCGTATATAGCGAAGCAATGTTGCTGTTTGAATATAAACAACTCTGTCACAAAGGTCTACTAGGCGCATACGCTCTAGCAAGGCTGCATTGATAACAAAGAGTGGTGCATCACTGGCATCGATCAAGCCCTTGATTCGCTCAACCATCGCGGGATGCAGGATCTCCTCCAGCTGTTTGAGGGCAAGGGGATCGGAGAAAACGATCTCCCCAAGCGCTTTTCGATCGATTGTTCCGTCGGCCTGCAGCTCCAATCCAAAGACAGCAGCGACCGCCTTCGCTTTGCTGCTAAGCACCTCGTGGCCGAGGGTATCCACATCAACCGTTTGAGCTCCGCAGGCTGCAAAGGCAGCTGCATACCGGTTCTTGCCTGAGCAAATCTTGCCTGTTACCCCGATTACGATCATCAGAAGAGCTCCCCCCAATCCACTCCGATTGCCAGGGACACCTTCAAGGGGATGGAGAGTTCAATCGCCTCCTCCATCGCCAAGCGTACAACCGCTTTGGTCTCCTCGATCTCCGCTTCAGGGACCTCGAAGATCAGCTCGTCATGGATCTGCAGCAGCAATGCTGCCTCGAGATTCTTCTCCTTCAGAGCAGCTACAACGCGGAGCATCGCCAGCTTCATAATATCCGCTGCACTCCCTTGGATGACGGTGTTTACCGCAATCCGCTGCGCTCGAGCGCGCTCCACCTGGCTGCGACTGGTGATCTCGACGATCGTCCGCACATGCCCCAGCAAGGTCTCAACATACCCCTGCTCCTCTGCAAGGCGTTTGGTCTCCTCGATGAAGGTATGGATCGCCTCATACCGATCAAAGTACTGCTGGATGAAGGTTCGCGCCTCTCCGAAGGTGATCTTCAGATCCTGAGAGAGGGCGTGGGGGCCCATCCCATACATCACGCCAAAGTTGATTGTCTTGGCAACATCACGCTGGGTGGCATCGACTGCGTCGATCGGCACATCGAAGATCCGGCTCGCTGTCGAGCGGTGGATATCCTCACCTGCGAGGAAGGCTGCCTTTAAGTTAGGATCGTCAGCGATATGGGCTAACACGACCAGCTCGACCTGTGCGTAGTCAGCGGAGAGCAAAAGATGCCCCTCTTTTGCGGTGAATGCCGAACGGATACGCCTCCCCTCTACGGTACGTACCGGGATGTTCTGTAGGTTTGGATCGCGGCAGGAGAGCCTGCCGGTCTCAGTCCCAGTCTGTAAGAAGGAGGGGTGGATCCGTCCGGTGACCGGGCTGACATCGCCGGGCAGGGTATCGATGTAGGTGCTCTTGAGCTTGTTGAGCATCCGATACTCCAAGACCAAGGCCACCTCGCGGTACTCTTCTTTCAGCGGCTCTAAAACATCGTTTGCCGTTGAGAAGCCTGTCTTCGTCTTCGCTCCGGTGGGCACACCTCGTTCGACGAAGAGCACCTCCTGTAGCTGTTTGGGGGAGTTGAGGTTGAAGGAGCGACCGACGAGGGCAAATGTCTCCTCTTTGATCGCCTCGATCCGCTGATCAAACTCCTCTGCCAAGGGGGCCATGCGCCCCAGATCTAGGGCAATACCACGCATCTCCATCTCAGCGATGATCAAGAGCAGAGGCATCTCCAACTCTGCTAAAAGCTGCTCCAGGCCTCGGGCAGCCAAGAGCTCACCAAAGAGGATATAGAGCCGCCAAGTGACGTCGGCATCCTCACATGCGTAGGCGACTACCTCCTCAAGGGGCAGATCAGCGAGACTGCTGCCCTTGGGTACGATCTCGGCGTATCGGATCGTGGAGTGTCCTAGGTACTTCTCCGCAAGGTAGTCCATATTGAAGACCGAAGCACTATCTAAGAGCCAGGCGGCGACCATCGTGTCGAAGCGCACATCCTTGGCGTTGACCCCCCAGATGCGCAACACCTGATAGTCATACTTGATATTCTGTCCCACAATCGCCAGATCGCCACTTTCGAGATATCGACCAAAGAGCGCTTTGACCGCCCTCTCATCTAACGACTCTTTGTCACCGTGACAGAGCGGCACGTAGTAGGCGGTGTGCTCCTGCCAGCTGAAGGCGATGCCGAGGATCTTTGCCTCGTAGATGGCGAGGCTGGTGGTCTCGAGATCCAGGGAGATGACCCCCTGTTCTTTTTTTGCCTGCTCAAGGAGCGTTGTTAGCATTTCGATGCTCGTAACCGCCTGGTACGCACTCGTTGGTGGTGCTTCGGCGACCACCTCCTCGACTCTCACCTCTTTGTTCGCATGCTCCTCGAGGGTGCGGATAATCGAGCGCATCCCCAGCTCCTCAAAGAGGGGGATCGCCGCCAGATAGTCGACCTTATCGACGAGGTACTGGACGGTGTCAAAGCTCTCCACAACGAAGAGATCGCGGCGCAAGGTCACCAGGGTCTTGCTCAAGTACGCCGCTTCTTTGCCCTCCTCTAGGCGCCTGCGCATGCTAGGGGTGAAGCTCTCAAGGTTGGCATAGATCTCGTCCAGGTTCTTCCAGCTGCCAAGCAGCTGTGCTGCTCCCTTAGCCCCGATCCCCTTCACCCCGGGGATATTGTCCGAGCTGTCTCCGACC
>DASRNL010000005.1:0-5343 GCA_035647415.1 Sphaerochaeta sp.
GTATAGGGATATAGCGACACAGGTGCAATGAAAAGAAACGAACCATCGCCGCTGTACGGCGAAGAAAGCCTCTGTCATAAACTGGTTCGCAAAACAATCTAGAGCTTCACATTGTGGATTGGCGTCTGCGGTATCGACGAACACTACAAAGAGCTCATAGGTGTATCGGTGTTCCTATCAGAGGTTCCCTCAGGCGGTGTTTTCTGTCATACTAACGTATCGTTTCCTAGGAGGTTTCAGCGATGACGAGCACACCCCATACCTTGATCACCTGTATCGTCAACCAAGGGTTAGCCGAAGAGGTGATGGCCGCTGCCCGCAGAGCGGGGGCGACCGGCGGTACCATCCTACCTGCCAGAGGAACTGGAACTGAGGAGGATGTGAAGTTCTTTGGCTACACCCTCATCCCAGAGAAAGATATGCTCTTAATCCTCGTCGACTCTGAGATCACCGCTGATATCCTTGAGGCAATCCACGCCCTCCCTGCCCTCGCTGAGGGGGGAGTTGGTATCTCCTTCTGCACTGACGTCGAGCGCTTCGTAACCTTCGGTCCTCCTACTCAGTGAGGCGCGGCACATCGGTAGAGGAGCGGATGATCAGTCTGCTCTGATACTCAACTCGAACCACCGCATCGCTCTCGCTGCTTCGAGGGCTCGTGCCCTCGATTTTCTCCAGCAGAAGACGGAAGGCGCTCTTGCCTCCCTGCACAATATAGTGCTCGACGCTGGTCAACCCTACCCCATGGAAGAAGGAGGGGTAGATATTATCAAACCCACAGACTGAGTAATCATCAGGGATCGTATACCCTGTTTGGATAATTCCATCTATGACCCCATAGCCGACCATATCGTTGACCGCTACCATCGCTGTCACCTCAGGGGCTTCTGCGATACAGCGTTTGGCCAACGCGACACCGGTGCGGTGCTCGATATCGACGGTGTTGAGCTCCCTTTCGGTGGAGATCTCAGTGGTAAAGAGAGAGAGTTCCGCCCCGCTACCAAAACGCTCGATTTCAAACCGCAATCCCTCATAGCGACGCACGCGAGCACTGTGCTCGCTGCTGAGGCTGGTGGAGAGGTAGGCGATCTTCCGGTGCCCGAGGTGCAAGAGATGCCGAGCCACCAACATCCCTGCGTTAAAGTTGTTCACATCGACCGTATCGAGGCCTACCTCATTCTGTCGATCACCGACGGCGATCACCGGCACCAGATGGTTGAGCTCACGTACCAGCTCAGGCTGCTGAGGGATCATCGCAAAGATTACTCCAACAACTAGGGGGTCTTTGGCGAACTCACAGGCAGCACGCTCCTTATCCAGGTCCCAGTAGGTGGTAAAAATGACTGTCTCCATCCCCTGCACCTTCGCCTCCATCTCCATCCCTTGGATGATAGTGGCGAAATATGGGTTGATTACCGACGGACAGACAATCAATACGATATTGCGATGCCGACGCTGCGATCGGCCCTTATACCCCAGCTCCCTACTGGTAGTATAGACGGCATCGATCGTCTCATCGCTGAAGCGCTCTAGCTCTTTCCCAGCAAGAATCATCGATACACTCGCTGTTGAAACTCCAACTCGATCTGCAATTTCTTTCTGTGTCACACGTCTTTTTTTCACTGTTCTCTCCATCACCTGTCTAAATAGTTAAGCATAATTAAACTGATAAATCAAGAAATTATTCGCTTTTTCGCCGAATTTCTCCGGATTACGGTGGAAATTCTTTGACTTCCCGATAAACGTGTCCTACACTACGCTTAAGAAAGAGGGGTTAAATATCGGTAATTATTGGTTAAGTTCGCTTAAGCCCCCTCTAAGATCATCGTTATACTTTCAGGAGGAAAGGATGAAAAAAGTATTGTATGTTCTTTTGGCACTGGCACTCGTTGCCACCCCCATCTTTGCCCAGGGTGCGAAAGATGGCCGTGTTGTTGACGAGAACAACCCCCTCGTCATCCGGATGAGTCACGTATTTGCTCCCAATGAGCAGCTCACCAAGAGTCTACAGATTGTCGCAGACAACATCCGCAGCCGCACCGGTGGCGCTATCGATATTCAGCACTTCTGGCAGAGTCAGCTTGCTGTCTATAAGGAAGGAGTTGAGCAGGTAGCCCGTGGCGCAGACTTTATCAGCGTTGAGGACCCCTCCTACATCGGAGACTATGTACCTAACTTTAACGCTCTCGTTGGACCGATGCTCTACAACACCTTTGAAGAGTATCAGTATCTCATCAGCACCGACCTGGTAAAGGGTTGGGTCCAGGAGCTCGAAGACAAGCACAGAATTAAGGTTCTCGCTCTTGACTTCATCTTCGGTTTCAGAAACCTCAAGACCAACAAGGTCATCGTCACTCCCGACGATCTGAGAGGATTGAAGATCCGCGTACCAAACTCCAAGCTCTTCATCGATACGCTCAATGCGATGGGCGCAGTCTCCACTCCAATCGGATTTGCTGAGACCCTCTCTGCAGTACAGCAGGGTGTCGTTGATGGCCTCGAAGGAACCATGGACGCCTATGGAACCAACGGCAGTGCCGAAGTTGCCAAGAATATGGCGATGACCCAGCACTTCCTCGGAACCTGTGGTGCCTACATCAACGCAGACCTCTTCAACTCACTGCCGCTGAAGTATCAGATCATCATCCAAGAAGAGTTCACCAAGGGCGCAGCCCACATGAACAGCGAGATCACCAACAACTACGAGTCGACCAAGGCGATGCTCGAAGCACAGGGACACAAGTTCAACGAAGTTGACGTGGAAGCCTTTGCGAAGACCGTCGAGAAAGTCTACACCGAAATGGCTGGTGTCACCCCTGGCATCTACGGCATCCTCAAAGCTGAACTGGCAAAAATGCCTAAATAAAATTTAGGTTGTGCAAGACCGAAGGCACCTATATTCTATAGTACATAGGAAGCCTTCGGTCTTTTATATATCCCAAGGAGATTTGTCGATGTCTAAACGAATAAAAACAATCCTGATGAACACCGAGTTGATTCTCGCCAGTGGGTTCATCATAGTCACCACCACCTTGGTGATGATTAACGTGCTCCTACGTTACTTCTTCCACACCGGCCTCTACTGGACCGAAGAAGTCGCCACCACCTGCTTTGTCTGGTCAGTCTTTATCGGATCAGCGGCAGCATATCGTAGCAGAGCACACGTCGGAGTCGACATGATTGTCAACTTCTTCAAACCCCGTCCGCGGAAGGTCATCCGTATCGTGGTTGATGTAATCCTTCTCTTTATTACCGGCTATATCACCTATATCTCGGTAATCTATATCTCACTCTCCTATCGAAAGCCCACCCCGGTTCTCGGTATCTCTTCTGCATACACCAGTAGTTCTATCCTCATCAGCTTCGCCTTGATGACGATCTATGGAATCTACTTTTTAATTAAAGATATACGCACCCCTGCTGATGAAGGAGGCACCCAGTGATCGCATACCTTCCCGTAATTTTGGTATTTATCCTCTACTTCTCGTCGATCCCGATCGCCTTCGCCCTCTTCGGGTCATCGCTCTTCTATTTTGCGGTGATCGACACCAGTTCGCCGGTGGACTTGATCCTCCAGCGCTTTGTCACCGCAACCCAATCCTTCCCGCTCTTGGCGATCCCCTTCTTCGTGATGGCAGGCTCTATTATGAACTACGCTGGTATCTCGACGAAGCTGATGCAGTTCGCTGACGTGCTCACCGGTCATATGGCAGGCGGGCTCGCACAGGTCAACGTCCTGCTCTCGATGCTCATGGGTGGGGTCTCCGGATCGGCGAACGCTGACGCGGCGATGCAGTCCAAGATGCTGGTGCCAGAGATGGAGCGACGTGGCTATGACAAGGCCTTCTCCACCGCTATCACCGCAGCGAGTTCGGCAGTTACACCGGTCATACCGCCGGGGATCAACCTAATCATCTATGCCTTGATCGCCAACGTCTCCGTTGGCCGAGTCTTTGCAGCTGGATATCTGCCTGGTGTTCTGATGACCATCAGTCTGATGGTCGCCGTATCGATCATCAGCAAGAAGCGTGGCTATAAGCCGATCCGCGAGAAGCGCGCAAGTGCAAAAGAGATTGCAAAGCAATCCTTGGACTCCCTCTGGGCGCTCCTCTTCCCCTTCGGCATCATCCTCGGGCTACGCATCGGGATGTTCACCCCCAGCGAAGCGGGAGCGGTGGCAGTCTTCTACTGTATCTTTGTCGGTCGATTTATCTACAAACAGCTAGGCAAAGAGCACATCATTCCGGTGCTCAAGGAGACGATCTTCGGTACCAGCGGTGTTGTCTTGATCATCGTCAGTGCCAACGTCTTCGGCTACTATATGAACTGGGAGATGATCCCACAGAAGCTCACCAGTGGGCTTTTGAACATCACCAGCAACAAGTACCTGATGCTGATGATTATCAACGTCCTCTTCCTCATCCTTGGGATGTTTATCGAAGGGGGTGCGGCGATGATCATCCTTGCCCCGCTCTTGGTACCGGTGGTGAAGAACCTCGGCGTTGACCCGGTGCACTTTGGCTTGATCACCATCGTAAACATCATGATCGGTGGTATTACCCCACCCTTTGGGTCTATGATGTTTACCACCTGTTCGATAACCGGCTGTCCGCTCGATCAGTTTGTTAAGGAGGCGATTCCGTTTATCATCGCACTCCTGGTTTCACTCTTGCTGGTGACCTATATCCCGGCCATCAGTCTCATCCTACCGAACCTCCTCTATGGAGCGGTATAAGAAGGAAGGTTAATGATGAAGATTTATGCCCACCGTGGAGCCTCTGGTTTCTACCCTGAAAACACGATGCTCGCCTTTGAAAAGGCCTTGGAAGCCAAGAGTGATGGTATTGAGCTCGATGTCCAACTCACCGCTGATGGTGAGGTGGTCATCTTCCATGATGAGACCTTGGAGCGCACCACCGATGGGACCGGTCGCGTCTACGACCACTCGCTTGCTGAGCTGAAGAGGCTCAACGCAGCAGCCTTCTACCGAGGGGGCAAGGAGGTACACACCATCCCCTCCTTCGATGAGTATTGTGCCTGGGTTGCTACCACCGACCTGATCACCAATATCGAGATTAAGAACAGTATTATCTACTACCCCGAGCTCGAAGAGAAGGTCCTGGCCTTGGTCGCAAAGTACGACCTCGCCGAAAAGGTCTTCATCTCTTCGTTCAACCACCTGAGTTTGGTTCGATGCAAAGAGCTCAATAGTGCTATCCCCTGCGGAGTTCTCGTTCCCGAGAGCGGCTTGGTAAACGCAGGGCTCGCCACCTCGCTCTTTGGTTTTGAGTACTTCCACCCGCCCTATGTCGCCCTCAGTGAGGAGCTTATCGCCGAGTGCCATAG
>DASRNL010000006.1:0-2855 GCA_035647415.1 Sphaerochaeta sp.
TGCCGATATCGTGCAAGAGCGCTGCCATGCGGACCACCGGGTCTTTACTAAAGTGGGTGGCCATCTGAGCGGTGCTAAGCGCGTGAGAGAAGACATCCTCATGGTGCATCCCCCCCTGCTCGATGCCAAGGCCCTCACAGAGCTCAGGGAGCACCCGCTCGAGGACCTCGCTCTTTTGGAGGTAGGTGAGCCCGCGGTGGGGGTTGTCGCTTGCCAAGAGGGCGAAGAG
This sequence comes from Sphaerochaeta sp., assembly GCA_035647415.1. GTDB lineage: Bacteria > Spirochaetota > Spirochaetia > Sphaerochaetales > Sphaerochaetaceae > Sphaerochaeta. The sequence continues at coordinate 230 of DASRNL010000006.1, forward strand.
CTCTTCACGGATACGCTCAGCGCTCACCCGATCGATCATCCCCTTGGTCTCTTTCATCGCTTGTAAGGTCTTCTCTTCGATGCTGAAGTTAAGCTTTGCGCTGAAGCGAGCTGCCCGGAGGATCCTCAGTCCATCCTCTTCAAAGCGCTCTGTCGGCTCGCCGATAGCTCGGATCTGCTTGGCTTTGAGATCAGCTTTGCCCGCATGGAGGTCGATAATCTTGCCGCTGGTACAATCGGCAGCGAAGGCGTTGATGGTAAAGTCCCGACGGCTGAGGTCTTGGGCAAGGTCGGTGACGTACAGAACACTGGTGGGGCGCCTGCCATCGAGGTAGGTGCCATCGGTACGGAAAGTCGTCACCTCAAAGGCGGAGCGCTCAAAGAGGACGGTGACCGTCCCATGCTCGATGCCGGTGGGGATCACCCGACGAAAGAGGTCCATCACCTCTTTTGGGGTGGCATCGGTTGCAAAATCGTAATCTTGGACCGAGAGACCGAGCAGATAATCACGTATCGCTCCCCCCACGATGTAGAGTGAGTAGCCGGCAGCGGTAAAGTGGGCGCCAAAACGCCTGAGGGTCTCGTTGAGTGGAAAAGGTCTCATAGGTAGACAGTACTGTGACAGGTCAGTTGCGTCAACGCAAACAAAGTGCTTGCTGTTGTCATTTTCTGCAGTTACCAATAGAATAACAGCGATGTACAACAGAGAGGTCAGTGGTATGTTTCGTCCAGTTAATGCAAAAGTAGAGTTTCCGAAGATGGAGGAGCAAATCCTCGCATTTTGGCAAGAGCAGGATATCTTCAAGAAGTCGGTAACATTACGACCGGCTGAGAGTGAATACGTCTTCTACGACGGCCCTCCCTTTGCCACCGGGTTGCCGCACTTCGGCCACCTTGTCCCGGGAACGATTAAAGATATTATCCCCCGCTACCAGACGATGAAAGGGAGGCGGGTAAACCGTACCTTCGGCTGGGATTGCCACGGCCTACCGGTTGAGTTCGAGGTGGAGAAAGCTCTGGGTATCAGCGGCCATAGCGCCATCGTCGACTTCGGCGTGGCGAAGTTCAACGAAGAGTGCCGTTCGATCGTGCTGCGCTACACCAAGGAGTGGGAGGAGACGATCAACCGCATGGGGCGTTGGGTGGACTGGGAGCAGGGGTACCGCACCATGGACACCGACTATATGGAATCGATCTGGTGGGTCTTTAAGACCCTCTATGAGAAGGGGTATATCTACGAGGGGTACAATATTCTGCCCTTCAGCCCTGCCTTAGCATCCCCGCTCTCCAACTTCGAAGTGAACCTCGGCGGCTATCAGGATGTTGTCGATCCTGCGATCACCGTCCGCTTCGCTGTCGACGGGGAAGAGAATACCTACTTCCTCGCCTGGACGACCACCCCTTGGACCTTGCCCTCAAACCTCGCCTTAGCCTTTGGAGCGGAGATCGACTATGTGAAGGTCCGTGATATAAGCGATGGTTCCTTCTATATCCTCGGCAAAGATCGCCTCAGCCACTACTACCAGAGTGAAGAGGAGTATGAGATCGTCGACGAGCAGAAGGGTAGTTTCTACGAGGGGATGGGCTACACCCCGCTCTTTGATTACTTCGCCCACCTCAAAGAGGAGGCAGGGGCGTTCATCGTTGTCACCGGCGATTATGTCAGCACCGAGGATGGCAGTGGCATCGTCCACACCGCCCCAGGCTTCGGTGAGGATGACTACGAGGTCCTCAAGGATACCGATATTCCGGTAGTAGTCCCTATCGATATGGAGGGACGCTTCACCGCTGAAGTTAGCGACTGGGAGGGGGTCTTTGTTAAGGATGCAGATAAACAGATTATTGAGAACCTCCGTGAGCGCGGGCTCTTGGTCAAGCGCGAGAACTACCTGCACCCATATCCATTCTGCTACCGGAGTAAGCAGCCTTTAATCTACCGCGCTCTCTCCTCATGGTTTGTTGATATTCAAAAGATCAAGCAGTTCATGCTCGATGCAAACGAGCAGATCTACTGGATGCCCGAGCACCTGAAGCACGGACGCTTCGGCAAGTGGCTCGAGGGAGCACGGGATTGGTCGATCAGCCGCAACCGTTTCTGGGGGAATCCGATTCCCATCTGGAAGTGCGATAACAGCGACTATATCGAGGTCATCGGCAGCCGTGCTGAGCTCGAAGAGAAGTGTGGAGAGAAGGTCGATGACCTGCATAAGCACTTTATCGACGATCTGACCTGGCCGAGCCCCGACGGCAAGGGCACGATGCGGCGCATCGGCGACGTCTTGGACTGCTGGTTCGAAAGTGGCTCGATGCCCTTCGCCCAGCACCACTATCCCTTTGAGAACAAAGAATACGTCGATGCACACTTCCCTGCAGACTTCATCTGCGAGGGCTTGGACCAGACCCGAGGATGGTTCTATACCCTGACGGTCATCGCCGCTGGACTCTACCAGAAGCCCGCCTTCCTCAACTGTATCACCAACGGCATCGTCCTCAACGCCGATGGCAAGAAGATGAGCAAGAGTGAACGCAACTACACCGACCCGATGGAGCTGGTGAACAAGTATGGGGCGGATGCAGTCCGCTTCGCCTTGATGAACAGTGCCGTGGTCCGCGCTGAGGATTTAAAG
>DASRNL010000007.1:0-6732 GCA_035647415.1 Sphaerochaeta sp.
CTACTGCTGCATCCAAGGCTGCGTGAGCGCGTTGTGCCATAACCGTTGCCCGCTCATCATAGAGATAATGGTTGGCTACCGAGCTCTGTCCATCCACCTTCACAAAGTCTACGCCTTTGGATCGAAGCATCCCATACCAACGATCCCAGAACGTCCGTGCTCCTTCGTCGATGACATTGGGCACCATTGCTCCGTTTGCGGTGGTATAAAAGCAGTTTGGCATCGCCTTTGCTAGCGATGATGCTGGGTCGATTCCTCCCCAATACCCGGCAAAAGCGTGCCAGACGCCCACCCATTGAATGCCATGTTCTCTTTTGAGGGTATGAATCAGCTCTGCAAAACCAGAGGGGAATTTTTCTCGATCCTCCTCTAGGGAGGTAAGACGTTGTTCATTCTGCTGCAACCATCCATCATCGATGAGCATCCAGCGCACCGGAACACCCTTCTCGGTAAGCTCTGCTGCTTTTTCCAATACTCCCTTTTCATCCACTTGATGATAGAAGGCATCCCAGGAGCACCATCCGAGGGTCTCATTCAAAGGAAGTCGACGCTTATGCTCCACATAGGAGGGAAGCTGGAGCGTTTGAGTCGCATACGCGAACACACTATCCGCAGCTTTATAAGGATCGGATGCCACAGCAAAAGCGATTGCAAAAGCGCTCATCTCGCTCTTGCCTTCTGCAAAGGAGGAGAGGTGTAACGAAATCGCATCATCATCCCCTGCAAGGTGGGAGGCAAAGTCACCTTCAGCGAGGGTAAGTGCGTGTAGATACTCTCCACCAGCAAGCTCTGCATACACCACGTGGGTACGGTCAGGTACATACTCTGCGGTGTCGCTGAAGGCGGGACGTGACCACCAATCTTTGTGTCGATAGATTGCCGTCCAGCGTTTGAACGCTTCGGTAGGTCGGGCGCTGATAACAGCACTGCTGATTCCCCGCAACGCTGGGTTGCGGTAGAAGGGGTGGCGTTTAATCGCCAAGCTGCAGCTCAGCAGCACTGCATTGTCCGCTGTAGAGAACGTGAGACTGCTGTGGGTCAACAGTTCATGAGCGGCAAAGGTGATGTGAATCTTTGCACCTTCTGTAGCAATCGCTTCGGGGGCAAGCTGGTGCAATGCACCATCGTCTGTTTGGAAAGAGAAGATGAGGTGTTCCAATAGCGCAAGCGCACCATAGTTGAGTGTGAGCGCTGTGTCCTTCTTGATTACGGTGAACTTTTTTCTCATTATAGCCCCCTTGCCTTGATAAGTGAGGCGTACCAGTGTCCGCTCTCTTTGATCGTGCGCTGTTGAGTTTCAAAATCGACATAGGTGATGCCAAAGCGCTTTGAGTACCCCAATGCCCATTCAAAGTTATCCAGCAAGGACCAGAGGTAGTACCCTTTCAAGTTGCCCCCCTCTTCGATAAAGTCCAAGCATTGACGCAGGCAGTTATGCACGTAGGCAATCCGAGTGTCGTCGTGGATTTTGCCATCCTCGGCGATATAGTCAACACTCCCCGCTACCCCGATTGTGGTGCCAAATTTATCCCGTTCGGCTAAGTCACCGAACTCCACATCAAGACCCATCCCATTTTCAGTAACGATGATAGGAAGATCTGTGTACTCATCGCGGATTCGCCTCAGTACTCCCAATAGCACATCTGGATATTCGTTCCATCCCGCCAAGTCGGAAGGCTGTTTTTCGTCGATGCCTCGGTACCCAAGCAATGTCCCTTCGGCTGCATCAACCAAGTTGCGTTGGTAGAAGTTCAGTCCAAAGAAATCCATCGGCTGGTCAATCAACGCCTGATCCCCTGGTTGGATAAAATCCAGTGGCCCAACAATCTTTTCATAGTGGCCCACCATATCTGCAGGGTATTCACCCTTGAAGATAGGATCGAGGAACCACCGGTTCACAAACCCATCAGCTCGACGGGCGAGCTCGATGGTGTGAGGGTTTTGGTCGATTGGCTCAGATGGGCTGATATTCAAGGTCAGCCCAATCTGCGCAGTAGGCTTGCACACCGTGCGGAAGACACGCACTGCCTCAGCGTGGCTGAGATTGAGGTGATGGCTCATCGTCAGCGCTTCTTTGAGGTCGGTGTGCCCAGGGGCATGTAGCCCCATATAGTAGCCTAGGAGGGAAGCGACAAAGGGCTCGTTGTGCGTAACCCAGAGGTCGACCAGGTCATCGAGGGCGTTGAACATCGTACGGGCATAGTCGGCAAACCATGCGATAGTCTGTCGATTGAGCCACCCTCCCTCCTCGTAGACCCAGAGCGGAATATCCCAGTGGTTGAGGGTCACCATCGGGCGGATGTTCGCAGCAAGCAGCTTCTCAACCAAACTTCGGTAGAAGGCGATTCCCCGCTGGTTAACCACCCCTTGTTGCGGATAAATCCGTGGCCAAGAGATCGAGAAGCGATATGAATCCAGCCCCAGCTGCTGCATGATGGCGATATCCTCCTCATGGCGGCGATAGTGATCGCACGCCACCTCACCGGTATGCCCTTGGTAGATATTCTCAGGGTTGCTACAGAAGGCATCCCAGATCGAAGGACTCTTGCCATCGGCATCCATTGAGCCTTCAATCTGGTAGGCTGAGGTTCCACTGCCAAAGATGAAATCATCAGGAAAATGTCGCATCGCTATCTCCGCCCCTTCGGCTGGATATACTTGCCGCTTTGAATCTGCTGCATCTCTTTTTCTGTCAGCTCCAAGAGGTTGGTCTCCACCGCTTTCCATCCACCGTCACTCTGTTTTTCGACCTTGAAGGTCTTGATTTCAAAGGGACCAAAGCGCGCTTCAATCGTACAATCGACCGCAGAAATTCTCATCGTTGCTTGCGTTTCGTTTCCGTGTGCTTCATAGCATCGAAGGACGAAGCCTTCGGTATCGTAGGCGGGCTTCAACGCGCTGAGGACGATGTTCTGTTGGTCAATCTGCAGCAAGGAATCCTGCTGTGCCAACGGTCCATCATGGAACGACTCTAAGATCCATGTTGGACGCTGATTCAGCTCAGCAGCCACTTCGATAATGGACGAGGCATGCCAGTTGCCGGTATGCGGTACGAGGGAATAGTTGAAGGTCTGTGGACCTTGGTCTTGATAGTGGTAGGTAACCCCCTCCTCGGGTACCGCTGGATCATGGTGTGCGTAGATGGGGCTTCGGAGCACCGTCAGATGCATCGTGTCGTCGTTGAAGTCGAGGCTATACTTGCCATCGTTGGCAAGCGCTAACCCGTAGAGCTGCTTCGTACCGCGCAGCTGTCCACAGCCATCCATCCACGTCTGTCCACTCTCCTCCTCACCGTTGAAGGCGCGCTCGATAATACCAAAGGGTGTTTCACTCACCGCCTTTCGGAAGTCGAGGTTCAACGGGAACTGCAGCTTGAGCATCTGCTGTTTCTCTTGCCAGCTCACTAACACCTTCACATCGATGCGCTTCAACGCTGCCCAGAGGCTGAACTGCTGAATGATGGAGGAGTTGCCATGGGCGTGCTCTACCTCGATTGTTGAGACAACCGGTCCATGCTCGACAAGGCGTACCGAAGTACAGGAGCCAGTATGCTGAGCTCCCCGTCCCCAGAACGAGTAGACTCCGTGGCTCCATGTATCACTATCGTCATCAAGGATGATTGGTAGCGCTCCTCCACCGTTAATCACCGAAGCACCGATCGCTTTATCCACCAAGGAGGTTATCGCACCGCTTTCAGGGTCAAACTCTACCCGCAACCACTCATTTTCCATACTCGTATCGGTTGCAATCATCGTTTCGGATAGGGGCGCTCGCTCCTTCTCCTGTTCCAGCAGACGGAAGGTTCGCCATCCCATCGAAGGCAGTTCGGTGACGAATGCGATACGCACTCTTCCGTTAGCAAGCACCTCGGATTGGACCACCTGAAATACAACCTCTCCCCCATCCTCGTCGACGAGGATCTCAGTATCTTTGAGTCTGCCTACCTCAGCGGCGACCACCATCGCTTTGGTAAAGCCGTGTGGGTTGAAGACCACCAGTGGGCGACACCCCTCTTCAAAGGGGATGTCGATCGCCCAACTGAGGCGCTGAATCGCGTGATTTGCTACTCGATCGGCGATGGAAATCGCCTCACCATACTGGTACGCTGCATCCTGGTACGCCTCAGGCAAGCTCGTACCGGAGACGGTATCATGGAACTGGTTGAACAATACCTGCTTCCAGCCAAGATTAAGAGCATCGGTCGCTACCGCCTTGTCCATCAGCGCTGCTGCCACCGCATACTTTTCCGCTGTAAGAAGGCGGTTTTCAGCGATGCGGTTGAGCATCTTCACCTCTGAGTGGGCTGAATAACAGCCGCTGGCATGGTGGTGCAGATCGCCATGGTAGATTGGCATCCGGGTCTGCTTTGCATCGACTTCGTCAAAGAAGCGACGGGGGGTGCTCATCACCAACTCGGGCATATCCGCTTCTTTGTTCAGCGCGTGGATGCTGTGGATATTCTCCTTGGTCGGACCACCGCCGTGGTTGCCTACCCCATAGAAGCACATACTGCTGTTTAAGGGGGAGGTGATCTCATCTGCACATCGGATTACATGGTTACGAAGATCGTCGACCCAGGTGCAGTACTCATAAGGAAGCCGGAATGCCTTCACTTTCGATCCATCGTCGGATTCCCAGAGGAACAGACGTGCAGGAAGGCTCTTCTCGTTGGGCATCGGGCGCATAAACACATACGCATCACAGCCACTTTTTGCCAAAATCTGTGGAATCATCCCATTATGACCGAAGCTGTCGACGTTGTAGCCGTAGGTGGCAATTGCATTGAACTTGCTGAGAAAGTACCGCTGTCCTAAGAGGGCCTGACGGACAAAGGATTCACCGTTAGGGATGTTGCAATCGCTTTGAATCCACCACCCTCCTGCGAGCTCCCAACGTCCCTCAGCTACTCGCTTTTGAATTTCAGCAAACATCTCGGGGTTGTTCTCTTCAACCCACTCGTAGAAAAGTGCAGAGCTGCTGGTGAAAACAAAGTCCTCAAACTCATCCATCCGATCTAAAACCGATCGGAAGGTCGATTTAATCTCTTGAAATCCCTCTTGCCATCGCCACAGCCATACTGGGTCGATGTGTGCGTTACCAATCATATGTAGCCGCTTATCTTTTTTCATTGAGTATCTCTCCTCTCTGTTCTTGTCTCTGTTCTTGGTAGGGTGTTATTGTCGCTCCCACAACTGCTAGTGCTGGGAGAAACTTTTGTGACAGTGCTCTCGATAGCGCTCTGCAGCACGCTTTCCATAAGAGCTGAAAGTCATACTCAACGGCCCCCTCTGCTATCCCATGCGTAGCAGCAATGGGTACCGTTAAATATTCTTGTGATGCTGTGCCGCCCCAAAAGAGGGCAGAGGTGATGTGCCTTGTGCCGATATTCAGCGTCAGTAGTGCCATGACCTTCCCATCTCTGTCCTGTTCGCTGCATACAGTGTACCGTGATTAGTGAGTTAGTCAACAGATTATCAATCATTTTTAAACTTTTTTTATTATTTACCGTTTACAGATTTCACGGTACACTATACCTATCTAATCCAAAGGGGGCGTGACGATGCACACTGTCCAACTCATAACCTATCCCGATTCACTAGGAGGATCCCTTGCTGAGCTTAACACGACACTCGTAGGTCCACTGCAGGACCTCTTTCGTGCAGGGGTCCATATCCTTCCACCGTTTCCTCACTCAGGGGATCGAGGCTTTGCACCCATCACCCATGCAGAGATTGATCCCAACCATGGCTCATGGGAGGACATCAAAGCGATTGCCACACACCATAAGGTGACCCTCGATCTGATCGTCAACCACATCTCCCGTCAGTCAAAGCAGTTTCAAGACTTCCTTGCCAAGGGCGAAGATTCAGAGAATGCAACGATGTTTATTCGCCCTGAACAGCTGTGGCCAGAGGGCGCCATCCCCGCAGAGGATCTAGCAAAGATCTTCCTCCGTAGGGCTTCTCCGTTCAGCACCTACACTGTGGGTGACAACAAGGAACAGGTGCAAGTATGGACCACCTTTGGACACACCGATCCCTCGGAGCAGATCGATATCGATATCGATGCCCCGATCACCCGTGGCTACATCACCGAAATCTACGCACACTTTGCTATACATGGGGTCTCTTCGGTTCGCCTCGATGCTGTAGGCTATGTTACCAAGAAGGCAGGGACCAATTGCTTCTTTGTCGAACCTGAAGTCTTTGATGCCCTAAAATGGCTAAAAGAGAGCGCCCAAGCGCATAATCTCTCGATTTTACCTGAAATCCATGCCCCCTTGAGAATACAAAAAGCGCTCGCTGAACGAGGATACTGGAGCTATGACTTTGCCTCTCCCTACTTGATTCTGGATGCCTTAGTCCACCATGATCCCTCACCGCTTGTCGCCTATTTAGCAGTACGCCCTGAGAAGATGTTCACTATGCTGGACTGCCACGATGGTATCCCGGTACTGCCTGATCTTGAAGGCTTGGTCTCCGAAGAGCGGATGTTCAAGACGATCAAGCAGTGCAGCGATAATGGAGCGCTTTTCAGCCGATTGCTCGACCCACCCGCTGACTCCAAAGTAGATGTCCATCAGATCAACTGCACCTACTACAGTGCCCTTGGCTCCGATGAGAAGGCCTACCTCGCCGCCCGTGCAATCCAACTCTTTCTGCCAGGGATTCCACAGGTCTATTATGTGGGTCTGTTGGCTGGCGAGAATGATAGACCATCGGTAGAGGCCCA
>DASRNL010000008.1:0-2303 GCA_035647415.1 Sphaerochaeta sp.
GTGCGCAAAGCCCTCCTGCAGTTGGAGGAGGAGGGGATTGTCGAGCGGTTCGCCGGCCGCGGAGCGTTCATCCGCAAGGAGGTCGATGCTGACTCGATTCAGCTCAAGCTCGCCAAGGTAGACTACCAGGACCTCCTTGAGATCAAGATCTGTATCGAACAGCTGGCGATTCGCCGCGCCGCTGAGCGGGCGACCGACCAGCAGATCGCCAAACTCATCACGATCGCAGAAGAGCTGGTAGAGCTGGCAGATCAGGGGATCTTCTCCGTCGAGCACGACCGAAAGTTTCACCTCCAGCTCCTGGAGTGTGGCGGGTCGACCACCCTCGTTCAGATGGTCCTCTCCCTCATCGATTCACTGAACAATTTTACCAACGTCCTCGGAGGGGACGCCCAGGAGATCTGGCTTAAGACGATCCCCTACCACATGGATATCGCCACTGCCCTAGCGCTGCGCGAAGCAGATCATGCCCTTGCAGCACACCAATATATCTACCGTCTCGACATTGAAGCACTCAACAAGATGGCGGAGCAAAACCAAACCATATAACGATAAGGAGCACCCAATGCTAGCATCACGATCATGGTGGATTGACGGAAAGTTCGGTATGTTCGTCCACTGGGGCCTCTACTCTCTCCTCGCAGGGGAGTATCAGGGAAGAAAGACCGATAATATCGCCGAGTGGATTATGCATGACCTGGATATCCCGCCAACCGAGTATCGAAAGCTCGCCGATGAGTTTACAGCCGAGCACTTCGATGCCGACTTCATCGCCGCCCTAGCCAAGGAGGCGGGGATGCGCTACTTGGTCTTTACCAGCAAGCACCACGATGGGTTTGCCCTCTATCACTCCAAGGCGAGCTCCTATAACAGCGTAGAGGCAGCCAAAGCGAAGCGTGACTTTGTCCAAGAGCTGCGCGAGGCGTGCGATAAACACGGCTTGGTCTTCGGCCTCTACTACTCCCAAGCCCAGGACTGGGATGAGCCGAACGCCTATCGTGATGGCTATCCAAAAGAAGGGCGTGATTTTGATGCATACTTTAGAGAGAAGTGCCTGCCGCAGATCCAAGAGATCCTCACCGAGTATGGAGAGATCGGTCTACTCTGGCTCGATACTCCGATGTATATGAGCTTCGAGCAGTCCACCGAAATACGGGACCTCATCCGAAAGCTGCAGCCCAACTGCCTGATCAGTGGACGAATCGGTAACGGCTTGGGCGACTATATGACCACCGGTGACAACTTCATCCCCCTCCTCCCCTACGATGGGCTCTTTGAGGTGCCCGCTACGATCAACGCCACCTGGGGGTACAACCGCTACGACACCCAGTGGAAGAGCGCCCAGGAGATCATCAGGAGCATGGTGAAGATCGTCAGCCGTGGGGGTAACTACCTCTTGAACATCGGCCCCAAGGGCGATGGTGAGGTCCCCCAAGAGAGCGTTGAGGTGCTCAAGCAGGTCGGTCGCTTCATGGACCAGTGTGGAGAGTCGATCTACACAACCGTGCAGATGCCAGTCTATCCCTACGATATCGAATGGGGGTACTTCACCGCCCGAGCAAACAAACTCTACATCCACGTCTTTGCAGAAAAAGAGACCGCCTACCTGCTGAATATCGCCAACAAGCCCACCGCATGCTATCGCCTGCGTGACAAGCTGCCCCTGAGTCTCAAGGAGCGGACCACCGGAGAGGGGGATAGCAGCTGGCTGATCAGCCTCCCCCCACGAGAGGCGGATGAGTTTGACCAGGTGATCTGTGTTGAAGTCGAAGGTGAAACGATCGAGTTTGAACCGATCAAAGAGTAAAGGAAGCGATGATGAAACGAGCTAGAGATATCCTCACCAGTGATATATTTACCTACCCGGAGGTGGAGCGCCCCACCTCAGTGCCTCTCTTTCAGACCTCACTCTTCACCTTTCCAACGGTGGAGGCGCTGGAGCATGCCATCACCGATGAGCGAGGGGCGTACCTCTATAGCCGAGGGAACAACCCGACGGTGGAGGCGGTGGAAGAGAAGGTCGCCGCCCTAGAGGGAGCTGAGCGAGCGAAGCTCTTCTCCAGCGGAGTGGCAGCGATCGGCGCATCGATCCTCTCCTTGGTACGCTCAGGCGACCATATCATCATCGCTAACGATGCCTACACCTGGGCGCAGTATATCACCACGACCTATCTCGCTCGCTTTGGCGTGACTGCGACGCTCGTCGATGCCAGTGACCTCAGTGCAGTTGAAGAGGCGATCACCGCTCAGACCAAGGTGCTCTACTTAGAGAGCCCGGGGACCCTCTATTTGAAGGTACAGGA
>DASRNL010000009.1:0-3253 GCA_035647415.1 Sphaerochaeta sp.
CGCCGAGGGTCTTGTGGATCTCCTCAACCGTCGCACTGCTCTTCTCTTGGAAGTAGTACGGCACGGTGATCTTGCTACCATAGGCGGTCTCGTGGGGGAAGGAGACCTCCACTGGGAGGATCTCCCATCCCATATCCGCCATATCACAGGCGAGGATCGAGGCGGCGAGCAGAAGGTCATCGAGCCCAGGGCCACTGAGCTCAACGAAGATATTCGCATCCCCGGCTTCCACCGCGCCGATCGAGGCGCTGTTGATCACCGGTGGGAAGGAGAGGGTCTCCCCTTTGTCATCGTGGAGGTAGGGAAAGAGGGGCTTATCGCTGACGATGTGCCCGAACTCCTTGCCCTTCTCGTGGGCACTGAGCATCTCGCGCAGACTCAGCTCCTCGGTCATGCCGAGGGGGACAAAGCGGGTGGTATCTGGATCAGCTCCACGGTAGTGCACCGGGTAGGTGATCAGGTCACTGCGGTAGAGTCCGATAGCGATGGTCTTACGCTTCTGCCCGAAGTTGTGGCAGAGTTTCTCCTGGCTTTGGATCAGCGCCTCCAGCTCCTCTTCGCTTACGGTGTGCCCTTGGGCAGCAAAGCCGATTGAGTATGGGCGTACTACACCAGCAGAATCATCGATGATCAGGGTGCGCCCTGCGCTCTCTTGGGTAACCTCGCTGCTGGAGAAGAAGTCATAGGGGCCGACCTCCTCCTCCCAATAGGTCTTCAGTTGGCGAGCGACGCCGGGGGCCGACCAGAGGTCGGGCCTATTGGTATCATTGAGCTCGATCTTCAATATGCCATCTTCGTGGCCATCGAGCTCCGCTTTTGCTACCGGAAGGATCTCCTCCAGAGCGCTATCGCTGAGGCGTTTGCCCAGCAAATCCCATAGCAGGGTATCGCTTGTTTCAATCTTAGGCATCAGTTCTCCCTCCTAGTTCGTACCGCTTCGATGTTGGCACTGAAGAGGTCGCGTAGATCATTGAGTCCGAGGTGCATCAAGGCCATCCGGTCGATCCCCAGCCCCCAGGCGAGCACCGGCACATCGATGCCGAGCGCTTGGGTCACCTCAGGGCGGAAGATACCGCTGCCGCCGAGTTCAAACCATCCGAGCACCGGGTGTTTGATATGTACCTCGATCGAGGGCTCGGTAAAGGGGAAGTACGCTGGTACATACTTGACCTCCTCCGCTCCGGCGATCTCTTCGGCGAACATCTTCAAGAGCCCTAAGAGGGTCTTGAGGTTCACCTCATCGCCGAGGACGATCCCTTCAGTTTGATAGAAGTCCGCTCCGTGGGTCGCATCGACCTGGTCGTAGCGGAAGCAGCGGACGATTCCAAAGTATTTGCCGGGGACCTTCGCATCGGTGAGCTGCTTCGCTGAAAGGACAGTCCCTTGGCTGCGCAGCACCTGCCGCAGGGTAAAATCACGGTCAAAGCTATACTGCCAACCACGCGATCCGGTGGTCCATCCATCCTCGTGGGTCTGGGCGACCTGGCTCAGCCATGGCTCTTCAATACCGCTTCGGTGTGAGGGCTCCTTCACATAGTAGACATCGTGGATATCCCGGGCACTGTGGAACTGGGGCATGAAGAGCGCGTCTCCATTCCAGAACTCACTCTCTACCAGAGGGCCATCGAACTCTTCGAAGCCCAGGCTCGTGAGTTTATCCTTCACCCAGGTTAAGTAGCTTGCATAGGGGTTGAGCCTGCCGGGGGTGATCCGGGCCGTCGGTGCATCGACGACGTAGGGGCGGAAGGTCGCTTCGCGCCACTTGCCACTGGCAAGCAGCTCAGCGGTAACCTGGCCGACCTCATCGCCGGTGATATTGGCACTTACCAAGGCCTGCTTGGCAGCTGCTCCGCTTTCGGTGAGCTCCCAGATGATCTCTTCGCGCTCGATCACCTTAAAGGGGACGTTGGTGGCGCTGCGCTTTTTAGAGATTTTGGCCATCGCCTGCTGCTCTTCAGCGCTGAGGCTGCTCTCTTCGATCAGAGCATCCGCTCCCTTTTTCAGCAGGGTTTCGAAGGTGACAAACTCCCCTTCGAGGGCCTCGGCAACAGCTGTAGCGCGCTTGCCCTCCCCCATGGCGGCGGCCTTGGCTTTGGAGAGCTGGCCAAAGGCCGATCCGACATCGCTGTTCTCCAAGTTCAGCGCTGCGGCGAGCTCCGGCAGAGTCTTGGGCCCTTCGGCCTTGAGGTGGGCAAAGATACGATGGGCAGCCATCCCCTCCTGTGCTTGCTGCTCTCCGAGTTCGGTGAGCTCAAAGAAGGTACGGGTGATACGGCTCTTCTCCGCCAAATACCCTTTGGCATGCAGCCAGCTGAACGCCTGGTTACACTGACCGAGGATGTATCCTAACTCCTCGATAATTCTGGCGGTGGTGATCTCCTCGTTGGGACCGACGTGCCTGAGCACGCGCACTTCCAAGGGGTGGAGGTTCTTTACATCGATATCCATGCTGTTCTAACTCCTGTCGCACGGTGGTGCGATTGCAGCTATTCTAGCCCCTTGTGAGAAAAAAGAAAAGGCGTTGTTACCGTGGTGCTACGATTGTGCGCACCGCTTCCAGAATCCCTTCCACCGTAGGGACGACCGCCCGCTCCAGCTCAGCGTTGAACGGAATCGGGCTCTCAGCTCCTCCGAGGCGCGCCGGGGCAGCAGAAAGAGCTCTAAAGCTCGCCCTATCGCCGGTGACAGCTGCGATGATCTCAGAAGAGAGCGATCCGAAGGCCGGGCTCTCTTGGACGACCAACAGCCGGGTGGTCTTCTGTACCGAGGTGAAGATCGCCTGGGTATCCAAGGGCTTGAGGGTGCGCAGGTCGATGACCTCAGCTGATATGCCCTCCTTGGCCAAGAGCAGCGCTGCCTTGTGGGCAGTATGGAGTGTTTTGCTATAGGAGACGATGGTGATATCGCTTCCTGGGTGCACGATGTTTGCCTTGCCAAGGGGCACCAGGTACTCGCTGTCACCCACCTCACCAGCGGTATCGTAGAGCCCCTTGTGCTCAAAGAAGAGCACCGGGTTGTTGCTACGGATAGCGCTCTTTAAGAGCCCTTTGGCATCCTTGGCGGTAGCAGGGGCGACGAGCACCAAGCCAGGGGTGTTTGCAAAAAGTGCTTCGGTGGATTGGGTGTGCTGGCCCCCATGGCCGGTACCACTGCCAATTGGGGCACGGAAGACCACCGGGGCGCTGAACTGCCCGGCGCTCATATAGTAGGTCTTCGCCGCATGGTTGATGATCGGATCGCTTGCTAAGGTGAC
>DASRNL010000010.1:0-2449 GCA_035647415.1 Sphaerochaeta sp.
GAGCTCCTTTGACTGCTATTCACCGGAAGAAGCACTCCTCTTTCAGCAGATGGAATCTGCTTTGCTACAAGGCACATAAGTTAGAAATAGGCTTCCTACCATAACCTCAGCTTATTGGTCCTCACTCGACAAGAAATCAACAACCCCTCCAACAGCTTCATCTAGGCAATGGAAAGACCACCAACTTTTGCACCAAATACACATGAGGGCTGCCAAACGGCAGCCCCCATGGTGTGTTTTGTAGATTTGTCTTACATCAAAGGCCCAATCTTCTCGTAGAAGTTCCAGCGCTTCATCGCATCCTCTTCTGCTTTGGCAAAGAGGGCGTCAGCGTTCTCTGGGTTGGTCTTGTACAAGGACTTGTACCGAGTCTCACCCTTGATGAACTCCTGGAAGTCTCCCTTGATCGGTCGAGCATCCCAGCTGAATCGCTTGCCTTCCTCGAGGTTCGGGTTGAAGCGATAAAGCGGCCAGTAGCCACACTCAACAGCGTTCTTCATCTCGACCTGGCTGTAGCGCATGTTGATACCATGGTTGATACAGGGCGAATAGGCGAAGACGATCGAGGGGCCCTTGTGGTCCACAGCTTCCATCAGCGCGCGCTGTGTCTGCATGCGGTTAGCACCCATCGAGATGCTGGCTACATAGGCGTGTCCGTAGGTCATCGCCATGAAGCCCATGTTCTTCTTACCGATCTCCTTACCAGCGGTGGCGAACTTCGCTACTGCTGCCAGGGGAGTCGCCTTGGAAGCCTGTCCTCCGGTGTTGGAGTAGACTTCGGTATCCAGGACGAGGATGTTGATGTTGCGACCGCTTGCTAGGACGTGGTCTACGCCACCGAATCCGATGTCGTATGCCCATCCGTCTCCACCGATGATCCAGACAACCTTGTCAGCAAAGTAGTCCTTCAGCTCATCGAGCTTGGCCAAGAGTGCCTTCTCTTCATCGCTCTTCGCCTGCTTGATCGCATCGGCGAGGGCTACTTGGACGGCCTTCTGTGCTTCGTTGGCCTCTTCACCGGCATCCTCCCAGATTTCTAGGGATGCTTCGATGGCACTCTTCAGTGCATCGGTGGTTCCGAGGGCGAAGAGCTGGTCGATGTAAAGACGCAGCTGCTCACGGTTGCTGTCGATCGCAAGGCGCATACCCAGACCAAACTCGGCGTTGTCCTCAAAGAGGCTGTTACCCCAAGCAGGTCCGTGTCCATCGCTCTGACGAACGGTGTAGGGGGTGGTGGGGAAGGTTCCACTGTAGATCGAGGAACATCCGGTTGCGTTAGCAACGACCATCCGATCTCCACAGATCTGGGAGACGAGCTTCACGTATGGAGTCTCTCCACAGCCTGCACAGGCACCACTGAACTCAAAGAGCGGCTGCTTGAACTGCATACCCTTGAGGGTGGTCAGTGCTGCTCCATCGAGTACATCGTAGGGGAGCTCTTCGAAGAACTCAGCGTTGTCGACTTCGCCAGCGGCTCGCTCATCGGCGATTGCGCTGAAGACCAGAGACTTCTCCTTGGAGGGACAGGTCTCGATACAGACGCCACAGCCCTGACAGTCTTCGGTGTAGACCTGAATCTTATACTGCAGATCGCGGTCGTTCTTGGTGACTGACTTCAGCGTGGTGAAGGTCTCGGGTGCACCTTTGAGGTCTGCCGGATCGATCTGCTTGGCGCGGATCGCTGCGTGCGGACAGCTCTGGACACACTGGTTACACTGGATACAGTTCTCTGCAATCCATTTGGGAACAAACGGAGCCACACCGCGCTTCTCAAGCTTTGCGGTAGCGGTCGGCAGCGTTCCATCGTAGGACATCTGGGAGACTGGAATCTCATTTCCTTCGAGGTGCATAATCTTTTCGACAATGTTCTTCACAAAGTCGGAGGAGTCTTCGGGTACGAGGCGCTTGGGCTCGTAGCTCTCGGTGATCTTCTCGGGCACGACGACCTGATGCAGGGCATCGCTAGCACCGTCGATAGCGGCGAAGTTCTTCTTGACGATATCTTCACCACGGGTGATGAAGGTGTCGTGGACGTACTGCTTGACCAAGGCGATCGCCTCTTCTTCAGGGAGTACCTCACTGATCTTAAAGAACGCAGCCTGCATGGCGGTGTTGATTCGAGTGCCGAGGCCTGCCTTCTCAGCGATCTCCAGGGCGTTGATATTGTAGAAGCGGATCTTCTTCTCGATGATCTCTTCCTGCATCTCGCGGGTGAGGTGGTTGAAGACCTCATCGCTGGGCACCTGGCTGTTGAGTAGGAATACCCCACCCTCCTTCAAGGGACCGAGCATATCGTAGCGTCCGATGTACGCAGGGTTGTGACAGGCGACAAAGTCGGCGTGGTCGATCAACCAGGGCATCGTCAGGGTGCTCGTTCCAAAGCGCAGGTGGCTGATGGTGATTCCGCCACTCTTCTTGGAGTCGTAGGAGAAGTACGCCTGGGCGTTCA
>DASRNL010000011.1:0-3438 GCA_035647415.1 Sphaerochaeta sp.
TCCTACCTCTTTGGCTTCAAAGGGGAGGCTATCAAGGTCCTCATCCACCCCCAGTCGGTCGTCCACTCTTTGATCGGCACCGTCGATGGTGCCTACTACGGACAGTTGAGTGTACCGGATATGCGCCTTGCCATCACCGCAGCGCTGCTGGATGAGCCACTGCACCGCATCGAGCCCTTGGACTTCTCCGCTCTCACTCTGGAGTTCTTTACCCCTCGCTGGGATGTGTTCCCCCTCTTGGGTCTCGCCTATGAGATCCTTGAGCGCTCCGATAGCTCGGCGATCGCCTTCAACGCCGCCGATGAGGTGGCGGTAGCAGCCTTCCTCGATACGCAGATCTCCTACCTTAAGATGGTCGAGGTGGTTCAGCGGACCGTCGATCGGCCTTGGGATGGGGTGCCGAGCACCTACGAAGAGATTCTGGCAGTAGATCAAGCGGCACGAAAGCGAGCAGAGGAGCTGATATGAGTGCCCTCTTGCCACTGGGAGTGAAGTACCTAGTTGGTGTGGTCGGTATCAGCTTAGTGGTGTTGATTCACGAAGCAGGGCACGTAATCTTTGCTACACTCTCTGGAATCAAGGTGGAGGTCTTCTCTGTTGGCTTTGGCCCGCGTCTCTTCGGCTTTCAACTCGGTGCTACTGAAGTGCGCCTCTCCCTCATCCCTGTCGGAGGCTACTGTCGCTTAAAAGGCTCTGATGATCTGGACCGTGCAATCCGACACAAGGAGAAACGCCCCTTCCACTATGTGGAGGATGGCTCCTACTTTGCCGCCCATCCAGCGAAGCGCATCCTCACCTATATGGGGGGTGGGTTGCTCAATTTCCTCTTTGCTGTCGTCCTCTACGCACTCCTCGCAGCCCTGCCCTTCCCCCTGCTCTCCACCGAAGCTATTGTAGCAACCACCGACTCCTACCCCGCCCTCTTTGGAGAGAATGAGTCTCCAGCAGCCAGAGCTGGGATTCAAAACGGTGATCGGATCATCGCCCTCTCAGGGACCACTGCCTTTGACTGGGAGGAGGTAGAGGCGCTCTTGAGCTCCTCCGATGGAGAGGAGATCTTTACCATCGAGCGAAACTCCCGCCTTTATGATATCCCAGTGCGTGCAGAGCGACTGGACGACGGGAATCTGCGCTGGGGATTGACCGTCGTTCAACAGCCACAGGTCGGAAGTGTCCGCCTCGGCTCTCGGGAGGAGCGTGCGGGACTGCTCAAAGGGGACTGCATCATTGCAGTCGATACCATCCCCCTTGCCAACCACCTCGATCTGTTAACCCTCCTGCCAACCGAAGCGGTGGCGGTGACCCTCACCATCCTGCGCAACGGAGAGGAGCGATCGATCACCTATACCCCTGAGATGGATGAGCGGGGACGTGCGAGCTATCAGTTCAGCCTCGAGGCGTTGCTACGAAAAGGCAGCGGCGCTTCCTTCAGCCTCGCCCATGGACTGCGCCAGTCGATCCGTATCGGCAAGCTCACCTTCGGTAGCCTTGGCAGCCTAGCAAAAGATCAGGATGCAGAGTTGCACGAGACAGTCACAGGGATGGCAAAAAGCGCACTGTTGATCGGGGATATCGCCACCTTAGGCTTTGAACAGAACCCCATCGGTGGTATGCATGCACTGCTGTATCTGATGGGAATCGTCTCGATCTCCCTGGCAATTATCAACCTTTTGCCGCTGCCGGTCTTCGATGGCGGGCAGATCATCATGGCGCTGATCGAGTGGATCAGCGGCAAACCGATCAACCCAAAGGTCTATCTGATTCTTCAGGTGATAGGGGTGGTGGGAATTGCTCTCTTCTTTTTCTTCTTGGGGTTTGCTGACGTACGCTATTTTTTCTTCAAGCGTTAGGGTTGGCAGCCGGGCTATAGGCGTGGCTGAACTCCATCTCATCAAAGCGGACGATATTGCTCACAAAGGCGAGGGAGAAGACCCCTACCTCACCGTTACGGTTCTTCGCCATGATGATCTTCGTCTCTTGGATGTTGGTGCGCCTGCGCTCCTCGGCATCGTCGATCCGGTTTTTCCCCGTCTCACGGTGCAACAGGATGACCACGTCGGCATCCTGTTCGATGGAGCCACTCTCACGCAGATCGGCGAGCTTCGGCTCCACCCCATCGGCCTGTCGCCCTACCTGGCTCAGGCAGACGATTGGAATATCCAGCTCGCGGGCGAGCTGTTTGAGGCTCCGGCTGATGATTGAGATCTGCTCATGGCGAGGGGTGCGGCTATCAGCTTCTGACTCGATCAAGGTGATATAGTCGATAAAGATAATCTGCACATCGCTTTCGAGCTTCATCCTTCGCGCTTGGGCGCGCAGGTCCATCAGCTTCATATTGGGGGTATCTTGGATCAACAGCTGAGCGTCGTAGAGGGCACTGGAAGAGTCGATGACCGCACTTAACTCGCTATCTTTGAGCGTAGCGTTTCGAATCCGTTTAAAGTCGACTCTGCTATGACTGGTCAAGAGTCGCTCCATCAAGCTGACTGCGCTCATCTCCAGTGAGAAGAAGCCAACTCGGTAGTGCAGCTTGGTGACCATATTGAGGGCTAGCGAAAGGGCAAAAGCAGTCTTTCCAATCGATGGACGGGCACCGACGATGACGAGCTCCTGGTTTTTAAAACCACCGGTGATCGAATCCAGGCTCCGAAAACCTGTCTCCAAGCCATTCTTTCTCCCACTGATTGCCCGCTCTTCCAGATCTTTGATCGTGATGCTGACCAGATCCTTCATCGTGTAGTAGTTTTCACTACCGGCAGCATCGTTGGCGAGCTTGCTCAGCTCCTGCTCCCCTGCATCGATGATCTTTTGGATATCCTGACTCTCATCCCAGGCGTTGTCTGTGAGCGAGCTGGCAAAAAGCGAGAGCTTGCGCCGTTGGCTGAGGCCCTTGAGAATCTTTGCGTAGTAGCCTGCGTTGGTGGTCGTAGGCACATCGTTGGTAAGGGCTGCGATGTAGGGCAGTCCCCCACATCGCTCGACTAGGCCGTTTTGTTTGAGGTAGGCACTGAGGGTGATCAGGTCCAGCGTCTCCCCACTCTCCTGATGGTATTGGAGGATGGCATCAAAGAGCTGCTGATGGGCTACCTTATAGAAGTCGTCCTTGCCGAGGTAATCGGTCACCTCTCCAAGCACTCGTTCGTTGAGTAAAATTGCCCCGAGGACAGCGCGTTCTGCCTCTTCATTGTGCGGCGGAACTCTGCCTATCCGTTGCTCTCTTGATGCCATCTATCCCCTACTCCTCCGTAGTTGCTTCTGCTGCTTCTTCAGCTTCAGCGCTCTCTTCAGCTGCTACAACAGCTTCAGGGACCACTTCGACTGCAAGCTCTTCAGCGACCTCGGCCTCTGCAGCTGCCTCTTCGGCTGCTGCTGCGGCTTCGGCGGCTTCAGCGGCGGCCTTTTCAGCTGCTGCTTGGGCTGCTGCAGCCTCTGCACCTG
>DASRNL010000012.1:0-6670 GCA_035647415.1 Sphaerochaeta sp.
CTGGGTGCCCACCCCGATCTGCACGACCCGCCCACCGTGGCATGCTGCTTCGACGCTCTGCAGGAAGGTCGCCCCGAGGCCTACCGCCTCTACCACTACATCAAAGCCTGCTCCGTCGGTCACTTTGGCGACTTGCTCAGCAAAGTACTCTTCGTTTTTGTTGAGGATGCTCTGAGGAAAGCCTAAGGATTTTGCCAATTCTAGCTTACCTTCGGCGATATCTGCAAGCCAGACCTTCGCACCGAAGAGGGAGGCGGCGTGTGCGGCAAAGATTCCAATCGTTCCCGCTCCGATAATCAGCACCCGCTCCCCAGCACGAGGGGCGGCTCGCTTTACACCATGGTAGGAGATTGCAAAGGGTTCGATCAAAGCCAGCGTCTTTGCATCGAGGCCCTTGCCATCGTAGACACGTTCGATCGGCAGGGTGATGTACTCACTGAATCCCCCTTCACGCTGCACCCCCATCGTCTGGTTATCCATACAGGCGTTCACCAGACCGTTCTGACAAGCGTAGCAGGTGCCGCAGTTGAAGTAGGGGTTTGCGGTGACGAGCATACCCTCTTTTAAATGGGGTGCGTCACCGTTGATCGCTATAACCTCAGCGCTGAACTCGTGGCCGGGGATTCGCGGGTAGGTGACGTAGGCAAAGGTTCCTCGGTAGGAGCTCAAGTCGCTGCCACAAATTCCACCATAGAGGAGGCGAAGCAGGACTTCGCCTTCATTGGGTATCGGTCTCTCTTGATCGACGAGCACCACTGACTTGGGTGCTTTAATTTGGATACTTTGCATCGTATAACCCCCGGAATTTAGCAAAATTACTTCTGTTATATATATCTTATATCGCAAATTCGATTTACGCAATTGTAAAAATTAAAATATTCTGATTTTGTGAATTCTTCTGTAAACTTTTGTGCTATAAATATTTAAAATAGTAATTTTAATAATTATTAATAATAAATGACTGGTCTTTTATAAAAAAGCTAAAAAACGAAATTATTTCCTTGACAACGCGAGTTCTGTTATACACAATAGTTTGCACAAGGATGAGAAAGGAAATGGCAAAAGATACTAGCTTAAAAAGCAGGGCCTATTTTACCATCAAAGATAAGATCATCAACTGTGAATATCGCCCTGGAGCAATGCTCACCGAAGAGCGTCTTATCGAAGAACTCAATCTCACACGTACCCCGATCCGCGATGCGGTAGGCAGACTCGAGCAGGAAGGATTGCTCACGATCAAGCCGAAGAAGGGGATTTTAGTGACACCCTTGCACTTCGATGAGGCGACCCACCTCTTAGAAGCTCGGATGCTCTATGAAACCTTTGCAATCCGAGAGTATGGCGCCTTGATCGACGAACATACGATGCTCACCCTCTACCGAGATCTTTTGACTGTGATCAAATATCCGACCAAGGAGGGCTCCAACAGTGTGGACTCCGATCTGCACCAGGTGATTATCGACGCGCTACCCAACACCTTTCTTCGCGCGCACTATCAGATGATTGACGATCAGATTAAGCGGCTAAAGATCCGCCTCAGAATCATCACCGGGGTCTACCAGCGACGACTGAAGGAGACCCAAGAAGAGCACCTAGCAATCATTCTCGCCTGTTTAAAGAAGGATTGGGTTGGGGCAGAGCAGGCCTTGATTGCCCACCTAACCGCATCGAATAACACCGTTATCGAACTCTTCCTTTCGAAGATCGATAGCACCGAAATAGCACCGAAATCAGGAAAGATAATAGCATGAAGATTATTAAAGCAGAAGCACGATACATCCACTACACCAGCTATATGGTCCGCGATGGCGAAGGCCACTCGCACCCTGGCGATTCGCACGACGCCCAGTGGCCGATCTTTACCATCACCTGTGATGATGGCACTGTCGGTCACGCCATCGGCGGTCGCATGGATGTGCCGGTGCTCAACAGTGTGGTTGCACCGGCGTTAATCGGAGAAGACCCCTTCATGCGAGAGAAAATCTGGCAGCGTATGCGCACTTGGCAGCGCCTCCATCCGACCTTCAACGACCGCACCCTCAACGCCATGGATTTGGCGCTCTGGGATATCTGCGGCAAGAAGTGCGGCCAGCCGGTCTATAAGATGCTCGGTGGCTACCGAGATAGGGTAGCTGCATACGGTTCGATCATGGTTGGCGACACGATCAAAGGCGGTCTTGATACCCCGCAGGCGTACGCGGACTATGCGCTACAGCTCGTGGAGCGTGGCTATACAGCGATCAAGCTCCACACTTGGATGCCGCCGCTGATCCCCGAGCCGAGCGTGAAGCTCGACATCGAGGCATGTCGGATGGTCCGCGAAGCGGTGGGACCGGATATCGGTTTAATTCTGGACCCCTACCACGACTACTCCCGCCAGGAGGCATACTACCTCGCTCGGGAGCTGGAAAAGCTGGACTTCCTCTGGCTGGAGGAGCCGATGGATGAGAACTCGATGCTCTCCTACCAGTGGTTGCAGTCCAAGACCGGCCTTGCCATCTGTGGTCCTGAGACCGCAGCGGGGAAGGCGCAAAACCGTGCAGCATGGATCGTAAACAACGCCGCTGATCTCGGGCGAGCAGGGACTGAGACGATGGGAGGAATCACCGCGGCGATGAAGATTGTTCACCTCTATGAGTCCTTTGGCATGTCGGTAGAGATGCATGGCGGGACGATTGGAAACCTGCACATCCTCGGGGCGATGGGCAACTCCAAGTACTACGAGCGTGGGATGCTCCACCCTCTCTTGGACTATGAGACCCCGCAGCCTTGGTTCAACTCCCTCTACGATCCGATGGATAGTGAAGGGATGGTGAGTATCCCGCAAAACCCCGGTCTCGGTTGGGACCTCAATATGGATTATATTGAAAACAACCTGCTATAAAGCAAGGAGATAGGTATGAAAAAATCACTTATCGCAGACATTAAGCGGCAGAAATACATCTACCTCATGATCTTCATACCCTTGGTATTCTACACCGTCTTCAAGTACATTCCGCTGTGGAATGCACAGATCGCCTTCCGCAACTTTAAGTCAGTGCGGTACGGCATTCTCAACAGCCCCTTTGTTGGGCTGGACAACTTTAAGGAGTTCGTCACTTCCTACTACTTCTGGAGCTTGATCCGCAACACGCTGATGTACAGCTTCGGGAAGATCCTTGTGAGCCTGCCTGCAGCAATTATCCTCGCTCTGGCGATCTATGAGTGCCGACGATCGATGCTGCGCAAGACAGTGCAGACCCTTGCCTATCTGCCGCACTTCCTCTCCTGGGTCATCATGTATGGAATTTTGCTCTCCCTCTTCGCCCCTGGGGATGGGATCATCAACGACCTCTTTCGGGCGCTAGGGAAGAAGCCAATCGACTTTTTGACCAACTCCAAGACCTTCCCGTACTTGGTGATCTTCAGCGACGCCTGGAAGGAGATGGGGTGGAGTGCCATCATCTTTATCGCCGCCTTGATGGGAATCGACCCGGCGCTCTTTGAAGCGGCGATGGTCGAAGGTGCATCGAGCTGGCAGCGCGTACGCTATATCACCCTTCCGGCGATCCGTCCGGTGGTGGTAGTGGTGCTGCTTCTGAAGATCGGCACGATCATGGATGCGGGCTTCAACCAGATCTTTATGCTCTACAGTCCCGCCGTTTACAACGTAGCGGACATTATCGATACCTGGGTCTACCGGCAGGGCCTCCTCGATGGCCGATTCGGTCTGGCGACCGCCGCTGGCCTCTTCAAGGGAGCGATCGGGATGGTCCTGATTATCACCGCAAACCGCCTGTCGAAGAAGTACACCGACAGCTCGCTCTTCTAGGAGGACGTGATGAAACGAAAGAAAAAAGCACAAGAGTCTGCAACGGTCCGTCTCACTGGCAAGGATAAGCGTTTCAACATCTTGGTCAACACGATTATGGTCCTGCTCTTGATCGTCCTCGTCATCCCACTCTGGAGCACTGTCGCCCTCTCTTTCCGCCCAGCGACCTTCATCGGGACCTATATCGAGGGCATGGCGTTACCACCGTGGAAGTGGTCCTTTGCCGCCTACAAGGCGCTCTTGGGGAACGATGGGTTTTTGATCGCCTTCTCCAACAGCTTTAAGATTATTATTCAGGGTGTGATCGTAGCGCTGCTGCTCACAGTCCCTCTGGCATACGGTCTCTCGGTACCGGACTTGCGTGGCAAAAAGTGGATTACGATCTTTGTCATCGTCCCGTACGTTTTTAACGTTGGCTTGGTTCCAATCTATATCCTCGTAGCAAAGCTGAAGCTTATCAACCGCCTCAGCTCAGTCTATCTGCCCTTAGCGATCGGTACCTACAATATGCTGATTATGAAGAGTTTCTTCGAGGGCATCCCCGCCGAGCTGCGCGAGAGCGCCCACCTCGACGGATGTAACGATCTGCAGGTGCTCATCAGAATCATCCTTCCGCTGAGCAAGGCGATCATTATGACGATCGGTCTGTACTACGGGGTAGCATTCTGGAACGACTACTTCCATCCGATGCTCTACCTCAACCGAGACACCTTGCGGCCGCTGCCGATTTTGTTGAGGAATATCCTCCTCGCTGCCGGCATGAACGAGTTTGTTGAGGCGAGTGCCTTCGGCGAAGCGCCAATCGAAGCGATTAAAGCCGCGTCGGTCTTCATGAGCGCAATTCCGATGATTCTTGCCTATCCGTTTATTCAAAAGTATTTCACCAAAGGGACACTCTTGGGTAGTGTAAAAGGGTGATTACAATACATAAGGAGAATGATATGAAAAAGAGAACACTGGCTATTTCAATCCTCTTGATCCTGGTTATGGGCTTTGCCTTTGCCCAGGGGAAGAGCGAGGCAAAAGCCGACGGACCAGTCAAAATTGAAATGTGGTACAACGCAACACAGACTGAAGTTGGCCCGCTTCCCGATGACTGGGTAGGGTATGAGATCCTCAAGGATCGCTTCAATATCGAATTGACCGCTAACGCGATTCCTTCCAACCCCGCGGACCAGGATATGAAGATCCAGGCAGCAAGTGCCGCAGACGCACTGCCAGATTTCTTCGTAGCAAACCGCGAAGTGTGGCTGCGCCTCGTAGATAACGGTATGGTCGCTGACGTCACAGATCTCTACGACCTGATGCCCAACCGCACCGAAATTATGTTTGATGCAGGAGCGAAGAACTTCACCACCGTCGATGGTCGCAGCTATGGATTCGCCACTCCGTCGATCATCCCCCGAAACGAAGGGCTCTTGATCCGTAAAGACTGGCTCGACAACCTCGGTCTGGATATTCCTAAGACCACCGACGAACTGCTTGAAGTCATGCGTGCCTTCACCTTCGGCGACCCCGATGGTAATGGCCGTCACGACACCTGGGGCTACGGTGCTTTCATCGAAGAGAACACCTATGAAGCCTACCCAGGACGTCGCTTCCAGCCGCTGATGGGTGCCTTTGGTGTTGAAGGAACCTGGAACATGACCGCAGACAACTTCGGCTTGCAGATTCACAAGCCTGAGTTCTACGACTACATGCTCTACATGAAGCAGATCATCGATGAAGGATTGATCGATCCAAACTGGATGGCGTACAAGAAGGACGACTTCCGCGCTGCATGGAAGCAGGGTAAGTTCGGTATCATGCGCGAACAGAACGCTGCCTATTCAGCACAGAACAACTACTCCCCCTTTGACGCAAACTTCCCCGAAGGCGAGTGGGTCATCGTCGATCCCCCCGTCGGCCCCAAGGGCTACCAGTCCGTCGGACCTGAGGTCCGTGGCCTGAGAATCTGGGCTATTAGCGACAAGGCAGCGGAGCAGGGTAAGGCGGAGAAGATCGTCGAGATGTTCGAGTGGATGGCACACGGAGAAGGATACCTCCTCTGTGGCTGGGGCCAGGAAGGCATCAACTATGAGTTTGACAAGGATAACATCCCCATATCGCTGCCAGGTCCGCTTGGATTTGATGGCGCAGTCGGACAGACGTACATCCAGCTTCGCAGCATGGCGTTCAACTACAGCTCCAATGAAGAGCTGTTGAGCCGTTACCCGGTCTACACCACCGAGGTCTCCGGCAAGCAGATGAGCGCACTCTGGGCGCTTCGCGAGATGCAGGCAAAGAAGTGGACTTCAGCAAACGGTGCAGACAGCATGCCTGTTCCTTCCACCGACCTGAAGACCTTCTACGAGCAAGGCTTAGCTGAGTTCTTCACCGGTCGCCGGGCCCTAAACCAGGCGAACTGGAAGGCATTCATCACCGAGCTCGACCGCATCGGCGGTACTGCTTGGGAGAAGGCTGGTCTTGATCACGCAAAGGCCAACAACTACCTGCAGTAAGCAACTACTGTAGCGATGTATTGGGCTGTGGGGTCTTCCACAGCCCTTTTGCATGCCCGGATGTTTCACTGATTTTTGCAAGGGAGCGACAAGAGGAGTCGGGGTGCTGTGTTTGACAGAGCAGCAGCAGCAAGGCTAGAATGGAGTTATATAGTTTCTGTATGGAACTCGCATACTGGAGGAATCCCTCGCTGCCAAAGAAGGGCAGGTATGCATGCTGATTTGAAGTGATGGAGGACGCGTAGGGGGAGCATCCTCTTATCGCAAGGAGCTGCCGGTGGCATATCTAGTTGAGATGCAAGAGGTGAGCAAGGCCTATCCAGGACTTGTTGCCAACGAGGAGATAACCCTTCAGGTG
>DASRNL010000013.1:0-4305 GCA_035647415.1 Sphaerochaeta sp.
TACTGCATCGCCGCTTGGGCATCTTCTACGGTATACAGCGGCTCTTCCTCGGCAAGCCCAGCACGTTTGGCCTTGCGATTCTGCCACTGGGCCTCCATCTCTTGGATATGCCCGCTGTCGGCGAGCATGATCTCACAGAGCTCCACCGTCGCTGAAGTCGCGTAGATTGTCCCGGTGAACCCCTCCTTTACCAAAAGAGGGATGCGGCCAGTGTGGTCGATATGGGCGTGGGTGACGATCAAATAGTCGATCAGCGAAGCGTCAAAGGTCAGTGCTTTTCCACACGCCTTCTCATCGCTACCCTGCGGGAGGCCGCAATCGATGAGGATTCGCTTTCCACCGCTCTCCACCAAAAAGCAACTGCCGGTGACCATCTGTGCTGCACCAAAGAAGGTAATATGCATATGAACGCTCCCTACCTCTACCATACGATGCACCGACTCCTTCTGCAATGTATAAAAGGAATCGCTTCACTTGAAAGCTCCCCGTCCTTTGAGTATCCTTACTCTATGAGCAATAAGGAGGAGGTCAGCATGGACCAACACAAACAAGCAATTCAGCAAAAACAGATCGATCGCACTATAGCAGCCTTAGAGAAGAACAACTTCGAAGCACACTACATCCCTACTATAGAAGAAGTTATCCCCACTCTTGAACGCCTAATTCCCTCTGGATCCACCATCGGCGTCGGCGGTTCTGCCTCCCTGGAGGAAGCGGGGGTGCACATATGGCTCCGCAGCGGACGTGACACGTTCTTAGATCGTTATAAGCCAGGCATTACCGCCGAACAGACCCGAGAGATCTTCCTCAAGAGCTTTGATGCTGATACCTACCTCACCAGCGCCAACGCTGTCACCGAGCATGGGGAGCTCTACAATGTGGATGGACAGAGCAACCGCATCGCTGCGATGCTCTGGGGTCCTAAGCAGGTGGTTGTAGTGGCCAGTATCGATAAGATCGTCCCCTCGCTCCGCAGCGCTATTTTGCGAGTGAAACAAGTGGCAGCCCCTGCCAACGCTACACGCCTTGGTACTGGCTCACACTGTACCAAAGAAGGGGTCTGCGTCTCCAACAGCGTTGATGATGAGCACCTGATGGCCTTGGAAGCAGGAGCGTGCGAGAACAATATCTGTGCAAACTATGTCGTCTTCTCCCGTCAACGGATTAAAGGACGGATCAAGGTATTGCTCGTAGGCGAAAGCCTTGGCTATTGATGAATAAGGATAAGGAGAAAAGTATGAGTGCACCATTTGCATACTACGCACCGACTGAGGTGATTTTTGGAAAGGATACAGAGAGCCAAGCAGGTGAGCTGGTTACAAAGTATGGAGGCACCAAGGTGCTGATCCACTACGGCTCTCAGAGTGCAGAGCGCAGCGGGCTGTTAGATCGAGTGAGGGCTTCGCTTACAGAAGCGAAGATCGAGTTCGTCGAACTCGGAGGAGTGGTACCCAACCCCCGCCTCTCCTTAGCGGAAGAGGGGATCGCCCTTGGCAAGGCTGAGGGGGTGGATTTCCTCCTTGCAGTCGGCGGTGGTTCGGTAATCGACAGCGCCAAGGCGATCGGCTACGGCCTCTACAATGAAGGGCCCGTGTGGGATTTTTACGAGCAGACACGACAGCCAGAAGGATGTACCCCCATCGGAGCTATCCTCACCATCGCAGCAGCTGGCAGTGAGATGAGCAGCTCCTCAGTGATCACCAACGAGGATGGAGATCTGAAGCGCGGGCTGAACACCGACTATAGTCGGGCGAAGTTTGCCATCATGAATCCCGAGCTGACCTATACCCTGCCCCACTATCAGACGATGAGCGGTGCAGTGGATATCATGATGCACACCATCGAGCGATACTTCTTCCAAGGGGAGGCATTTGCTCTTACCGATGAGATTTCTGAGGCGCTTTTGCGCATCGTCATCGATGCAGCACGCACCCTCAATGAGAAGAGTGATGATTATGAAGCGCGGGCCAATATGATGTGGGCGAGCTCCTTGAGCCATAACGGCCTCACCGGCTGTGGCAATGCCAGCCGGGGGGACTGGGCACCCCATCAGCTCGAGCATGAGATCGGTGGAATGTTCGATGTCGCCCATGGGGCGGGCATCGCTGCAATCTGGGGCTCTTGGGCGGAGTTTGTCTACCGTGAGAACCCTGAGCGCTTCGCCCGCTTCGGAGAGAAGGTCCTCCTCTTAGAGCGCACCGACGATTCTCTTGGTGATGCAAGGCGCGCCATCGACACCTTGGTGGAGTTCTTCCGGGAGATTAAGATGCCGACGAACTTTGCAGAGCTGGGTATCGCCCCCACCGCCGATCAGATCGCCGAGATGAGCCGCAAGGCTACCTTCTTCGGCAAGCGCACCCTCGGGGATGTGAAGGTGCTCGGCTACGAGGAGATCCACACTATCTTTACGATGGCGAACACCCCTTAGGTGTCACGCCGCCAGAGATGAAGCAGGAGCTGTTGCTCTAAGGTACGATGGGGGCCACTTCGGTCCCCATCTCTGCGTAGACGGGCTAAGCCGTTACGCCGGAGGAAGGAGCGATAGAGTTTAATCGCAGCAAGGTCACTATCATCATGACCTTCAAGCAGCTGACTCGGGCGGAGGTTCAAGAGTCGGATCGCCTCGGTTCTGCTCACCGATGAGCGTCCCTCTTTTTCCATAATCTCCTGGAGGTTGGCGATCTGCTCAAAGCTCAAGGAGAAGAGGAACTCATCGAGGGCCCACCCTACCTCCTCATCTGTCCCCACCTCATCCAAGAAGTCATGCCAGGTCTCAGGGAGCCGGAAGCTCAGCTTCAAGAGCTCGACGGTTCCCAGCAAGGTGCCGACAGTCGGCACCAAGGAGTGGCGTACATCCCAGAGCTGCTGCAAGAGCGGGGCGAAGCCGGTGGCTTCGGCGTTGGAACGCTCCTCCCACATGATCACCAGATCGACCGTCGCCCTGCGCGTCCAGCTCTCCTCGCCGCTGGAGTCCCCGATAATAGAGATATACAGGTCTTCGGCCATCAAGGAGAAGAGGATTTCATGGTAGCAGTCGAGGATATCCTGATAGTGATCGATCAAGGGCCCCTGCTGGCTGAGCTTGAGCAGAAAGCCGAAGAGGTGGAGCTTGCTGACAGTGAAAGAGCGGCCTAAGGAGGCCTTAACTGGGAGGTTCACCACCTCCTCAATCCCCTGGTTGGTGAGCTTGGCTCGGAGGGTGTCGAGGGTACGGCGGTTCTGCGAAAAGCCCAGATCCACTCGCAGTGAACCGGAGCGATCGACGATCGAAGCTAAGGTGATTAGGTCCTCTACGCGCAGCTCGATGATTTTAGCAAACTCAGCATTGCTCGTGTAGAGCAATGCTTGGCTGGCTTCGAGAGTACTCCGTTCAGAGGCGGTAAAAGGGACAATATGGTTCACAGATGCGGACCTCTTAGCTACTTCGTTGGTAACACAATACGGAGTATAGGTAAAAAAGTCCAGCGAAACTGTTTATTCGGTGAGCAGCTGGATGACCTCCTCGCTGCTCTTGGCGTTCTCCACCAAGCGTCGGAAGACCTTGCTAGAGCAGGTGCGAGCGATCGAAGCGAGCAACTCCACATGTGCGGAGACCTGTCTGTTGGGGGCGATCACCAAGAAGAAGATCTTGGAGAGCTCCCCATCAGGCGAGTCAAAGTCGATTGCCTCTGCGCTGACGCCGAGGACCATGACGATCTCATCGACCACCTCGCTCTTTGCGTGTGGGATGGCGATGCCGCCACCGATTCCGGTAGAGCCAAGGCGCTCTCGAGCTAAAATAACATCGAGAATCTCCTCGTGTTGCGCTTGGGAGTATCCTTTCACCGCTACTAAGGTGTCGATCAACTCTTCGATCACCGCCATCTTCGTGGTGCTCTGCAAGGGAACTTTTACTAAATCCTTATCCAATACATCGAGTAGGTTCATAGGCTCTCCTTACGCTTCAAACTCAAACCAGATATCATCATCGTCCCGCACCACCAACACCGGACAGCTTGCGGTGCGTAGCATGCGGTCAGTTTCACTGGCAAGCTCCTCACGTCGGCTACGGATATCGGTGATGCCACCGAGAACGAGCAGGTCTGCTTCTTTCTCTTTGATCAGCTCTTTTACCAGGGTGTGGACTGTCCCTTCAAGCTGCACGGTCTCCACTTCTACACCCTTCTGCTCACCGAGGCGTACTGCGTGGGTGAGGTAGCGTTCAGCATCCAAGCCTAGATCTCGCTGGTATTCCTCGCGCTCGATGGCGACAAAGATACCGGCTTTCACCAGGTCATTGAGGGCTTTCGTATTCACTACATAGAC
>DASRNL010000014.1:0-11427 GCA_035647415.1 Sphaerochaeta sp.
CTCTTTCCCCATGCAAGAAAACGTATCGTCAAAGCGACGCTTAAAGAAACACTCTCTTCTCTCACTCTCGACAGCGACACCTTTGCGGTGGTGGCGAGTCACATCTTGGACGCAGAAGCGGTCGCCCTCTTGTTAGCAAAAGAAGTCGCCTACCTTGGAGTCTTGGGTTCACAGCACAAGGCGCACGCCCTCTATGAGCGCTTTGGCCCCGCCGCTGCGCTCTATGTTCCTATGGGGGTGGATATCGGGGCAGAGAGCCCTGAGGAGATCGCCATCAGTGTGATCGCCGAAATCTTAGCGGTGAAACATAAGCGTAAAGCTGGCTTGCTCCGCACCACCCTCCCCCTTTGCGAAGCTGACGAAAATTGAGTATCGTATAGGTGAGGAAATAAGCGCATGAAAAAACAAGATACACAGAGACTGTTAGTCATCGTCGATATGCAAGAGGACTTTGTCCGCGGCTCCCTCGCCACCGAGGAGGCGAAGGCGGTGATCCCTATCATCCAAGAGAAGATTCGCAACCATACGGGACCGTTGGCTTACACCCTGGATACCCACCAAGCGGATTACCTACAGACCAGCGAAGGCAGGATGCTGCCGGTGGAACACTGCATCAAAGGAACTGAGGGCCATCAGTTGATTGCAGAGCTCACCGATCTCTTAGCTGATGCTGAGTGCTTTGAGAAGGATACCTTCGGTTCGGTTGCACTCGCCGAGCGTGTTGCCGGTGACCCATCGCTGAGCAGCGTGGAGTTAGCTGGTGTCTGCACCGATATCTGCGTGGTGAGCAACGCCCTGATGATCAAGGCGATGCGCCCAGAGCTGTCGGTCTACGTCGATGCCTCCTGCTGCGCCGGTTCTACCCCCCAGCGCCACCAAGCAGCGCTTGAGACGATGAAATCTTGTCAAATAGAGGGCTTTGTACTCTAGACAACTGGCAGACGAGCCCCTAGCATAGGTGCATACATCCCACCCATGGAGGTCCCTATGCCCACGTCTCTTTCGTACCTATTGGTAACCCCGCATGCCCTGCGTACCGGCCAGTTTTCCGCCCCCCTCGCCCCCATCTTCTCCGCTGACTCCGTGCACCTCGCCGGTGCCCAGGTCATCTCTCTCACCGAAGCGTTCATCGATGACTATAGTGCACTTTTGCAAAAGCACAGCGATCTAGCGGCGAGTATCGAATGCCTAAAGAGCGAGTTCGCCCTCGGTTCGACAAATGCCCTGCTTCTCTTCTTTTCTGGCAGCGATGCTGCTACAGCGATTCATGCAGCCCTACCCCCTGCCTGGGATCCTACCTTGGGAATCGTCGCCCTCGATGCAGATGAGGCAGCAAAAGCCCTGGCTCTCTTCTATCGACACTACAAGGATAGCGCTGCGGTAGAGAGCACCGAAGGTGCAGATCTTGAGCGCTCGCTGATCCTCTTAAAACCAGATAACTGGCGCACCCCCTCTGTCCAGCCTGCCCTGATCCTCCAGCTCCTTGCCTCCAGCGGTGTCTCGCTCATCGCAGCGAAGGTGCTGCAGATGAGCGTCGAAGACGCGCTGGATTTCTATGGACCGATCAAAGCACCCTTGACTAATCGCCTTGCTCCGCGCTTTGGCTCCCAAGCGAAAGCGGTGCTGGAGGAGCACTTCGGCTTCTCTTTAGACGATGAGATAGAAGCCTCCCTCACCGAAGGCGTGGGATCTTTAGCAGCAGAGCGTGAGTTTCATGAGATTATCGCCTATATGAGTGGGAATTCTCCCGATACGATCCCCCCTGAACGATATGCAGAGCCAGGCAGTGCAATGACTCTTGCGCTTTTGTATGAGGGAGCAGAGGCGGTTGCAAAGCTTAGGAGGGTTATCGGGGCAACTAACCCCGCCAAAGCAGCACCGGGGACTGTGCGTAAGACCTTTGGTAACAACATCCTAGAGAACACCATCCATGGGTCAGATAGCCCAGAGAGCACCGAGCGCGAGAGTGCAATTGTCGGTATACGTGAGAGCACGATTGCAAGGCTGCTCGCCGACCGTTAAAGGAGGCGCTTCTCCCCGACAAGGGAACGCAGGTGTGTCGCATCCATGCTGACCTCCATCGTTCCGAGGTAGGTGCCATCTTCACTTCGCACGGCGAAGTACTGGATGTGGATGAATCGCCCCTTGAGGGTCAGATAGAACTCCGCTTCAGAGCTCTCACCGGCTTTAAAGGAGCGGAGGATCTCCTCGACGGTACCCACGCTCTTCGGCGGATGACAGTTCTGCACTAAGCGGCCGATCACCTGCGGGCTACGGGGGAAGATTCGATGCGGAGGATCGGAGTAGTAGGCAACCCTATCCTCGCTATTGATGAAGGCGATATCAAAGGGCAGATGCTGGAAGATCCGCTCGAGCTCCTCGTTGCTCAATGTTCCGGTGGATGAGACAAACCCCGTCCCCACCGCTGTTGCCCGCTGATCCTCTGCAGGTACTACTTGGGCTACTACTGGATAGAGGATATAGGTCTCTCGGAAGCTCAAGAGCCCAGCGAGCACATAGTAACGCCCATAGAGGCGCCAAAAGTCCGCTCGATCCACCCCGTCATGGACAAGCACCGCCTTGCGAGCAGCGAGCACATCGTCCTGTAGGCTCCACATCAGCTTCACACAGGAGTGCTCCTCACTGGCTGCCTCAAAGAGGGGAAAGAGTTCATTCTGCAGGCGCACATAGTGGTGCTCCAACAGGTCAAACGAGTCGACTGCCTCGATTAAAGGTATCAGTTCTGCGGTGCGTCCGAGCGCTTTGCCCACTTCTTGGAGCCGTAACAGCTCCTCTGCGATTGCCTCATTCTCCTTGGAGAGCTCTCCGATAAGGGAGGCCGGGTCATAGGAGGGAAGTGGCTGCGCTTCGAGGGATTTGCCTACCGAACGGATAAAGCGAGCTACGGGAATTTCAGTAGCAGGGATATCCTCTGCTTGAGCGATCAGGTGCTCTAAGGCGGTGTTCACCTCAACAGCTGTCGCCGCTTCTACCGCAGAGCGGTACGCTTCAAAGGTCTTGGGGGAGACCGGTCCTTCTGCCAAGAGTTCGATATACTCAATCAGGCGATCCACGCGTTCATTCTTCTTCTGCATACCCACAGTGTGGGGCAAAGTGGGCGCAGTATCAAGTAGCTATTTGCTCAGCTCTCCCTTCTCGCTGAGGGTACGAGGATGCTTGTTTTGTCTTGCAGATAGCACTTTTTGTATTGCATGCTTCGCTCATTTCAGCGGTGAGAAATACGTTCTGACCCTCCGCTCAGCTGCAGGGGATAAGCAACTTAACAAGCGCTATCATCTGTGGTACATCAGCTCTCTCTTCGGCGATCTGCATTGACATTCTTTCTTTGTTCCAAGACCCCACAAACACTCGGCTCGCTGTTGGAGCCCCTTGTTACACTGTTCAGTATTTCCTTCATGCTTTTGACCTTGCCACTTCTTGGGCGGTTGGATACGTTTTTGCTTGTTGAGCGCCCTACTCTCGAGTACACTCTGCACAACAAGACACAGAGGAGGTACACACGATGAGTACCTTACGATTGCGCACCAAGTTGGGCTTTGGCATCGGCGATTTAGGGGGAAACCTCTTCTTCACCATCATGGGATTCTACCTCCTCTACTTCCTTACCGATGTGGTGGGAATGCTTCCAGCCCTTGCTGGTACTGCCTTGATGATCGGAAAGATCTGGGATGCGATCACCGACCCAATCACCGGCTACTACAGCGACCGGACCAAGAGCCGCTGGGGAAGACGGCGACCCTATATGTTCGTCGGCTCGATCGCCAGCTTCTTCTCGATGATCCTCATCTTCACCCCGGTAGAGCTCTCCAGCCAAGGCAGACTCTTTGTCTACTTCACCTTCATCTACTGTCTGCTCAATACCGCCTATACGCTGGTGAATATCCCCTACGCAGCACTGTTGCCTGAGTTGACGCAGGACTACCACCAGCGGACGATTCTCACCGGCTGGCGGATGGCCTTTGCCGTGATCGGCACCTTCTTCGGGGCCGCTTTGGTGATGCCCTTAGTCGATGCCATCGGCTGGCAGGCGATGGGCACCTTCATGGGGGCGGTGATGCTCTTCAGCGCCTTGGCGACGATCATCGCGATCCAAGAGCCCAAAGAGCCGCAGATTTCGATAACCGATGGGTTTATGCAGACCTTCGTCGAGGTCCTCAAAGAGAAGGTCTTCCTCGCTGCGCTCTTGCCATGGACCTTCTTCATCACCGGCACTTCGATGGTCCAAGGAGCGCTGCTCTACTACTTTGCCTATCTCTTTGGCAACGAAGAGCTCTTTCAAATCGCCTTGGTCGCCCTCCTCTTCTTCAGCCTCGCCTGCATTCCCCTGTGGGTGATGATCTCCCGAAAGATTGGAAAGAAGCGCGCCTATATCATCGGCATGAGTATCATGGCAGTCGGGGTACTGGTCTTCAGCCTCTTAGGACAGCGCTTTGGTCCGATCTTTGGCGTGGTGATAATCGGGCTCTGTGGAGTTGGGCTCTCCACCCACTACGTGATGCCTCACGCGATTTTACCGGATATCGTCGAGTGGGACTATGTGCACCAAGGCAAAGGGCGACGCGAAGGGGTCTACTCGGCTCTCTGGGCCTTCAGCAGCAAGCTCGGCCAAGCCCTCGCTCTCGCCCTCAATGGGTGGATCTTGGCCTTGGTTGGCTATAGCAGTGCCCACGTCAGCGAAACGGCGAAGCTGGGGATCGTGCTGCTCTGTGGCCCACTGCCGGTGCTCTGGTACCTCTTGGGCTTCTGGGTCTTCCGCTCGTACCCGATCACCCAAGCCTCCTATGAGGCGATGTTGGATCCAAAGCCGTGAGTGCCCATCCCTTCCCCACCCCTCGCTTCTCTCCCCTCTGCTACGCGATCACCCGCCTTTTAGGCAGGACCTATTTACGGCGGGTCCTCGGGGTCAAAACGATCGAGCAATTTCATGCACACCGCTATAGTGAGGCGCTTGATTCTTTCAAACGGGGGGAGCGGAGGCTGATCCTCGCCTTCCGTCACACCGCAGTAGAGGATGCTCCATTGCTCTTGGTAGGCACAGCAAAAAAGAGCCACCTCTCCTTCCTCTACGGCCGTGATGTGCTCAACTGGGCAGGGGCGAGCGCCCGTATCTTCTTCCCGCGCCTCGCCTTCATCGCGGTGCAGAACCGCGGCAGCAGCCGAGCGGGACTCACCCACCTTCGGCAAGCCGCTACAAATGGACGCTTCCCCTTAGCCCTAGCCCCCGAAGGGCAGGTCACCTACCACGCCCACCGCTGCGGCCCCTTGGAGTCGGGAGTGGCGCAGCTAGCCCTTTGGGCTGGCGAAACAGGGGCTGAGGTGACGATTCTCCCAGTTGCGATCGCCTACCGCTACAGCGATGACAGCGCCTCCTTGCTCACCGATCTCTTGGTCCGTTGGCAACAGGAGAGCGGGTTTCGCCTCGAGGTTGCAAGCCCAGAGCAGCTGCTCGCCACTGCGTGTGAAAACACCCTAGAGCTCGTCGCCTCCCACTGGAAGGTAGCGCTCGAAGCAGTAGGCAGCTTCACCGCCCGCCGCGATCACCTCTGTGCTGCCCTCCTAGAATATGCAGAAGAGGAAGCCGGCCTTGGTCCCCAGACAGGTTCGATCATCGACCGGCTCTACCGCCTCCGCTTTTTCGCCGAAGACACCCTCTTCGGCCCCCAGGAGGGTATCAGCTTAGAGCAGCGCGAGCGAACTCACTCCTACCTTATCGCCCTGCAGACCGTCGATGTTCTGGAGTACCTCGATCCCTCCTATATCACAGAGGAGATAAGTGCTGCTCGGATGGTCGAGGTGGCGCTGACGCTCTTAGATGTCACCAACCGTATCGCAGGGGGATCGATCGATAGCCGCTACTCCCCCAAGGAGAAGGTCGGCGGTCTCTACTTTGGAGAACCGATCGACCTAAGCGCTACTGCCCCTGCAGGCAACACACGAAAAGAGCGAATCGCCCAGATCATGGCGGCGGTCGCCGATGGGCTTACTCAGAGCAGCGCAGCCTTAGAAGAGGAGTGGACTCTACATTTTTGACCATCTTGCCCTTTCATCTGACTCGATGATGTGGTACAAATTCTTCTATGATAGAACGAAGAAGCACACCTACTTGGAAATCTGACCCAGCCCTACTGGGCTTTGGGGTCATGCGTATGCCCACCACAAGCGATGGGAAGATCGACCGCATCGAGTCCGAGCGAATGCTCCAGCGCTCCTATGAGGCTGGGGTCACTTACTTTGACACCGCCTATACCTACCACCAAGGGGAGAGCGAATCCTTCCTCGGTACCTTCTTGCAGCGCTACGACCGGGCGAGCTACCAGGTAGCCACCAAGCTACCCCACTGGCAAGTGAAGAGTATCGAGGATGTGAAGCGGATCTTCGCCGAGCAGCTCGAACGCCTTAAGGTGGAGTACGTCGACTTCTACCTCTTACACGCCATCGGAGCGAAGGCCTTCGATAAGCTGGTAGCCGTCGGCGCCTTGGAGTACCTCATCGAGCAGCAGCAGGCAGGAAAGATTTTGCATCTCGGCTTCTCTTTCCACCAGGTCTATGAGGACTTTGCTTACATCCTCAACTACCGAAGTTGGGACTTCTGCCAGATCCAATACAACTATCTGGATACCGAGGAGCAGGCAGGACGAGCGGGCTATGAGCTTGCCACCGAGCTCGGCGTGCCCTTGGTGATTATGGAGCCGATCAAAGGCGGTTCGCTGGTAAACCTCGGCGATGATTTAGCCAAGCGCCTTACTGCCCTCGATCCGAGCCAAACTCCCGCCTCCTGGGCGCTGCGATGGGTCGCAGACCATCCCAATGTAAAGGTCATCCTCAGCGGAATGTCCACCTATGAGCAGGTCGAGGAGAATATCGCAACCTTGCGCAAACCCACTCCCTTGAGTGTCGAGGAAACTTCAGAGCTTGAAGAAATTGCCAACATCATGCGCAAGCGGGTCGGCAACAGCTGTACCGGCTGCGCCTACTGCATCCCCTGCCCCCATGGGGTCGATATTCCAGGCAACTTCTCGCTGTGGAATCGGGCACGGATGTTTGAAACCTACGAGGTGGTGCAGCAGGCATGGGAGAATGAGGCGTTTGCCAGTGAAAGACCCCACGCCTGTACCGCCTGTGGGGTCTGCCTGCCCCTCTGTCCGCAGATGATCGATATCCCCAACGATCTTATCAAAGCGGATGAAGAGCTGGCGCTGCTCAAAAAGGAGGGGGAATGAACCTCTTAGAGCGCCTTCTGTTGGCGTGGTTTGTCGGCGATGGGTTTGCGGCGCAGACCGAGGGGATGGATAGCGAAGCAGCGATGGCGATCCCCGAGGGGATGCTGAGTGAAGTCTATACCCTCGAAGAGGTAACACCGGAGGTGGGTATCAGCAGTGTGGTAAGCGATCTTGTAATCATCGCCTCCCTCTCGCTGGAGAAAGTGAGAATGCTGGATACCGACCACCTGAAAAGCCGGTACTCCCTCTACACAGAGCTCAGCTCCCTTG
This sequence comes from Sphaerochaeta sp., assembly GCA_035647415.1. Classification (GTDB taxonomy): domain Bacteria; phylum Spirochaetota; class Spirochaetia; order Sphaerochaetales; family Sphaerochaetaceae; genus Sphaerochaeta. The sequence goes on from DASRNL010000014.1 coordinate 7,512, forward strand.
CCTCCTTTCCGATAAGCGGCGACCACGCTTACGCCTTAGTCCGTGCCCCCCTCTATGCGGCGCTGCGCCTCAAATACTCCTATGACCCGTGGCAGCGGGCGGTGGCAAGCGAGGTCGCCTTGACCCACACCCACCCCTTCGCCGTAGAAGCTGCCCGCTGTATCAGCTACGCTCTGGTGCTGGTCCTCCGTGAGGAGGCAGCCAACGCAGGACACTTGGCGAGCTTGCTCCTGAGGGAGATCGCCAAGCGCTCCTGGGATGCCAAACTAGAGACCGCTCTGCGCACTGCGATCAACCAAAAGCCCTTAGCAGAGACGCCTACTGAGGCGAGCTACCTGCTGCTTCCGACGATCACGGTGGTCTTTCATACCCTCCTCTCTGAGTGCAGCTATGAGGATGGGATGGATACGATCGCCCGCCGCGGTGGCAATAGCCGGCTCAGCTGCGCGCTCTATAGCGCGCTGAAGGTCCTCCTCGATGGGTATGGGCCGCCAGAGCGCTGGGTCGATGAGATCGCCCCTTCGGCGAGTGTCCAGCAGCTGATTAAAAGCGAGACGCTCTTTGAGCGAGAGACGATCCGCATGGAACGTTTAGCGAGCCGCGTCAGTGAAACGCTGCTAAAAGAGGAGGAAGAGAGATGATGGAGTATAGACCTTTAGGAACCAGTGGTATTATGATCAGCAGGCTCTGCTTTGGCACGATGTCCTTTGCTGGCAGAGCTGATAAAAAAGAGAGCGAACGCCTCTATCGCCTCGCTCGCGAGCGGGGGATCAACTTCTTTGATTGTGCAAACGTCTACCAGTATGGTGAGAGCGAGCGCTTCCTCGGCTCCTTGATCAAAGAGGAGCGATCCAAGGTGGTCATCACCACCAAAGCCCATAGTGCGATGAGCAGTGACCCCAACGATCGGGGGTGTTCGGCTAAGAATCTCACCCAATCGCTGCATAGCAGCCTACAGCGCCTAGGAACCGAGTATATCGATCTCTTCATCCTCCACGGCTACGATACCGCCACCTCACCCGAGGAGATCCTTAGCACGATGCAGACCTTCATTCACCAAGGCAAGATTCTCCGCTTTGGGGTGAGCAACTGGTCGGCGTGGCAGACCCAACGGCTGATCAGTCTCGCCGAGCAGCGACAGCTACCGAGAGTGCAGGCGATCCAGCCGATGTACAACCTCACAAAGCGCACCGCCGAGATCGAAATCCTGCCGATGGCCGAGGCAAACCAAATCGCTGCGATGACCTACAGTCCCCTCGGTGGTGGGCTCTTGGTCGGCCGTCATAGCAGCACTGCGCCTAGTCCATCGGTGAGACTTACAGAGAACCCCGCCTATATCACCCGCTACGGCGGCGCCTTCTATGACGAAGTCTCCCAAGGGTTTATAGCCCTTGCCAACGAGCTACAGATCCATCCGGCAACACTGGCGGTCAGGTGGACGCTAGCAAACCCTGCGGTCACCTCCTCGATCCTCGGCGCTGCAAACACCGAACAGCTGCTGCCCTCCTTAGCGGCGATCGAAGAGCCGCTGACAGAAGAGGTGCTCACTGCCCTCGATGCGATCAGCCCACCGCCGCCTCCTGCGCACGACCGCACCGAGTACACGTGAAGCGAATATAGCTCGCTTGCTCCTGTGAGGGCATGGACCTCTCTGCCCTCGCCCAGGAGCACTTTGGCATCCCCTACCTCAGACCCTTTCAGGAGCTGGTGGTACGCACCATCGCCGAGAATACCCAGAGTTCCCAAGAGCGGCCTCCGCTCTGTGTAATCCTGCCCACCGGCAGCGGTAAAAGCCTCTGCTATATGCTGCCAGCCCTCCTTGTCCAAGGGCTGGTTATCATCGTCTATCCGCTTCGGGCGCTGCTCAGCGATCAGAAACGGCGCTTTGCACAAGCAAATATCCCTGCAGTCGCCATCCATGGCGGGCAGAGCTCAAGTGAGCGAACTCGGTGCTTCACAGAAATCGCCGAGGGAGCGAAGGCCGTGTTGACCAACGCAGAGACCCTCGCCCAGGGGCGGGTGCTCCAGCGACTGATGCGCTTCTCCATCTCTCTCATCGTCGTCGATGAGGTGCACACGATCAACAGATGGGGTCGTGGTTTTCGCCCCAGCCTCGCTGCCTTAGGACCGATCACCGCCCACCTTTCGGCTACCCAAATTTTACTCTTTACCGCCACCGCAGATAGCGAGGTGCTGGACGATCTCAAGAGAATCTTTGGAAGCAGAGGCCCCCTTTCGATCATCCGAGGCAGCAGCGATCGACCCAATATCACCTACCATCGCGCCGCTACCCTCTCGATGCGCAGGGCGATCAGCACCTATACCGAGCCCAAAGAGAGCAGGCCTGCTCTGATCTTCTGCCGCACCCGCAAGGAGTGTGAAGCCCTCGCTGCCCACTACCGTGCGAGTAACCTTGGAGTGGAGTGCACCCACTACCACGCAGGCAGACCGATGAGTGAACGCCTAGCAGTTGAGCGGTGGTACCTCAAGAGCACTTCTGGGGTGCTCTTTGCTACCAACGCCTTTGGTATGGGGGTCGATAAGGCTGATATCCGCCTGGTCATCCACACCCATGCCACCGGCGATCCGCTCTCCTATCTCCAAGAGAGTGGACGAGCAGGCAGAGACGGCAGAGCTGCATACGCCCTCCTACTCTATACCCAGCGCCCAACCACCCTCCTTGCAGAGCTCATCACCGGTCAAAATGGTTGTATACGAAGCGCCTTGCTCAGCGCTCTCTCTGAGGAGCTGGAGCACTGCAGCGGCTGCGATGGATGTGCTCCACTGCCGCAGGCTTTTCGTGAGGGGGAGGAGGCGATACGTTCTGCGGTGCGGAGGCGACCCTTGCACTATACCGCTAGCAGCTTACAGAGACTGTTGTGCAGGAGGTTGCCCTTTGACCGGCACAGCGGGCAGCTCAGCGATTGGCATCCTCAAGAAGTAGCTGAGGCGATCGCTACCTTATTAAGCGAGGGAGTGCTACAAAGCGCGCGTCGTACCAAGCGACTCTTCATTCGCATTCGTTGACAAAAAAGAACCCACCTCGTACTGTTATCCTAACAAGGAGCGTGCCATGGCAACCATTGATACTTTGCGGCAGGGAGTCCTGCATTCTATCTATCCACAGCTCTATGGGGATCTCTACGATCAAGAGCAGATGGATGAACGCTTTATCACTCTTGCTGAACGCCACCAAGAGTACTTTGCTGCAGCGGATTTTTCGCTCTTCTCAACCGCAGGAAGAGTGGAACTCGGTGGCAACCACACCGACCATAACCTCGGACGGGTCATCGCAGCAGCGGTGAACCTCGACACCATCGCCGCGGTCACCCCCACCGACAACAACGCTGTGATCTTCAACAGTGAGGGGTATGAACCCATCACCGTGGATCTGGACACCTTAGAACCCATTGCAGAGGAGCAGGAGAGCACCGCAGCGCTGATCCGCGGGATCGCAGCTGGGTTTGTCCAACGCAACCTGGAGGTCGGTGGCTTCCAAGCGACGGTCAGCAGCAGGGTGCTCAAGGGATCTGGCCTCTCCTCCTCGGCATCGATTGAGGTGCTGGTAGCGACGATCTTTAACACTCTTTATAACGGTGATTTCTTACCCCTCGTCGAGCTTGCTAAGATCGGACAGTTCAGTGAAAACACCTACTTTGGCAAGCCCAGTGGGCTTATGGATCAACTCGCCTGCGCCCATGGGGGGATAATCACCATCGATTTTGCAGATGATGAGAACCCCGAGATCCAGGAGGTGGCAACCTCCTTCTTGGAGTATGGCTATCATCTGGTAGTTGTCGATACCAAGGGCGATCATGCAAACCTGACCACCGAGTATGCGGCAATCCCCTTTGAGATGCGCCAAGTCGCCAACTACTTTGAGGCAGAACAGCTACGAGAAGTGGATCCAGAGGAG
>DASRNL010000015.1:0-2432 GCA_035647415.1 Sphaerochaeta sp.
GCAGTCTCTAAGACCCAGAAGAGATCCGGTCCACCGGAGCCCTGCAGTTCAAGGGAGAGCTTGGTGTTGTACTCTTCAAAAAGGATTGACTCAAAGTTTGCCTTGATATCCATCCCCTTCTCTTTGGCAAACCCTTCAACAAACGAGTTCAAGAGTGCGATCTGGTCAGGGTTGCTGGTCCAAGTTGCAATGGTGAGCTCCACCGGTCCGTCTGCTTTAGCGTCCTTAGCCCCTTGGGCGACAAGAACAGAGAGGGACAGGATGGAAACGATAACGAGCGCAATGAGATACTTTTTAGGCTTTCTCATACACATTCCTCCTTTTGTATGAATGATTAATCATTTAATCATCACCTATATCCTATACTCACTCGATCCAGCCGTCAAATAGTTTTTTTATTTTTTCTCACTGCACCCGCTCTCTCTGGCGGTATCCGCCCTGCATTTCAGCCTTAGCTGTAGTCGCTACACTAAAAGAACGTATGAGCTCTCAGCAGCGACCAGACAGCGGAAGTTGTTCGGTCAGCTCCAACCACCAGTAGGCAGGAAGATCAGCGTTGGGTATGCTAGACTCGATATCGGAGGAATCTATGAGCGCCAAAAGAACAACTGAGATAACAGAACAAAAAACTTTCCCTAGCGTTGAGAAGTTACTTCCCCACCGCCCACCCTTCCTCTTTGTCGACTCGCTGTTGGCAGTCTCCAAGGAAGGGGCAGAGGCGAGCTATACGTTTGAAAAAGATCACCCGGTCTTCGCAGGGCACTTTCCTACCTACCCGGTAGTCCCTGGGGTCCTGCTCATCGAAACGATGGCTCAAGCCGGAGGCGCAGCTGTGGCAGCAGCAAAGCTACTTTCCACTGATGCACTCTTTTTTCTAGCCACCGTGGAGAAGGCGAAGTTTCGTAAAGCAGTACACCCCGGTGACACGCTCCTCATCGAGGTGAAGCACGATCGAATCAGCTCTCAGGTCATCCGTCAAAGCGGCACTATCACCGTCGATGGAGAGCTCGCCTGTGAGGCGACATGGATGGCCATCGTACAGCCAAAAGAGGAGGCAGAAGAATGATCATAGAAAAAAAAGTACTGCGCAACGTCAGTCTCACCTCCCACCCCGCAGGCTGCCGTAAGGCAGTAGAGAAAGAGGTCGCTTGGGTGCAGAAGCACGCTGCAAACAGCAGTGACTCTCGGTACCCCGCTATCGGCACTCTCACGCTACCGAAGCGGGTCCTAGTCCTCGGTGGATCCACCGGCTACGGACTCTCCTCACGGATAGTGGCGACCTTTGCCGGAGCAGCGGATACCATCGGAGTCAGCTTTGAACGAGAACCAAAAGAAAAACGTACCGCTAGCCCGGGCTGGTATAACACCCATGTCTTTGAAGAGCTTGCACAAAAGGCCGGCAGAAAGGCGTACTCGATTTTCGGTGATGCCTTTGCCACTGAGACCAAGGAGCAGGTGGCTGATTTGATCAGAGCCCACTTTGGCCAAATAGACTTAGTCGTCTACTCCTTGGCAAGCCCCCAGCGCACCGATCCAGTAACGGGGGAGGTCTACCGCTCCACCTTACAGCCAACCGAGGAGGACTTCACTGCCCTCTCCCTCTCCTTAGGCAGCGACATCGTCACCGAAGCGACGGTGAGCGCAGCTGATAGCGCTGCGACAGAGGCGACGGTGAAGGTGATGGGGGGAGAAGATTGGCAGCTCTGGATCGAGTTTCTGCTCAACGAGAACCTTCTCGCCCCTGGAGCGAAGACCATCGCCTACTCCTACGCAGGACCTGAGTTGACCTACCCCATCTATCGCGATGGGACTATTGGAAAAGCCAAGGAACACCTCCAGAAGACAGCTACAACACTCAACGAGTTGCTTGCTCCGCTTGCTGGGGGTGCCTACATCTCAGTGAACAAAGCCTTGGTCACTCGAGCGAGTGCGGTGATTCCTATCGTGCCGCTCTATATGGCGCTGCTCTATCAGGTGATGCAGGAACAGGGCGTCCACGAGGAGCCTGTGCAGCAGATCTATCGCCTCTTCACCACCCTCCTCTACCGCGACGAAGGGCCGATTTTGGATACCCAGGGGCGCCTGCGCGTCGATGATTGGGAGATGGATCCTGCCATCCAAGCGGAGGTAGAGAAACGGTGGGAGCGACAGCGAGCTGGCGAGCCCTTGGTCGGTGGGGACTTTGCATTGGTCGAACAGACCTACGATCAGATCCACGGCTTCGGGTGGGAGGGCATCGACTATACCAAGGCCACCGACCCGGTCACCGGCTGGCGTCGATAGGCAACAGTAAATATATTTGGTAGGATATAGGGGATGCATCACTACAAATATGAAACCCATCTTCACACCCGCGAAGCGAGTGCCTGCGCCACCAGCTGGGCAGAAGAGTACATCCCCGCCTACCTCAATGCCGGCTTCAGCGGCATCAT
>DASRNL010000016.1:0-9820 GCA_035647415.1 Sphaerochaeta sp.
GTCTATGGGTATCAGCAGCATATGTGGTCTGCCGCCCTCTCCAACGAAGCGATCGTCTTTGTGAACCACCCTGGGGCGAGCAGCGACTCCAGCTCGATGCGCCCCGGCTACTGGTTCGGTAACGGCATCATTCCAGCGCTCCGCCAAGAGGGGCGTGAGCTCGCTGCGATCTATGAGATCAGCGACGAGCATCCGATCCACTTCACCCACCTCTTTTGGCCCACCGCTAAGTTTGAAGAGGTGAAAACCAGCGGGTCTTGGCTCTTTGCTCGGGTAGGGGATGGGTACCTCGGTCTGTGGTGTAGCAGGGAGCTGCAGGCGTACGATGATGAGCTTGCAGGGTGTGAATACCGTGCATATGGTTCGCATACCGCCTACCTCTGTACCCTTGGATCCAAGGCCGAAGATAGCTCATTTGACGCATTTATCAAGGCGTGTGAAACACGATCGGTTACGTACGATGTAGCAGGGCGAAAGCTCTTGCTCGACGGGGAGACTTTTGTCACCTATACTGACTCCGATGACCGAACCCAATACGTCTAATACGCAATCAATAATCCTACAGCGCGGGGGGATGCAAGCGATCCTTGATCCCCGCGCTGGGTTAACTGTAGAGTCCCTCGTTTACCACGGCACAGAATTGATCATCGCCGATATGCAGAGAAAAAAGGCGGGGGCGACCTACGGGATTCCCATCCTCTTTCCTACCCCAAACCGGGTACGCGACAGCACCTATCTCTTTGCCAATCGCCGCTATGCCGCCCAGATGCACGGCTTTGTCTTTCGGCGTGCACTCTCGGTGGAGACAGTAGCAGACAAGCGAGTCTCTGCGACGATGAAATTCGATGGGACCGACCCACTCTTCCCCCATGCCGGCTCCTTTAGGGTGACTGTCTCCTTACAAGCGGATGCGATTCGCTGGGATTTTTCCATCCTCAATGCAAGTGAGCTCTCCTTGGCCTATGGGATAGCGCTGCACCCCTTCTTCATAAAGAGAAGGGGGATGCACCTAGTGGTGAATACCCAGAGCTTGATGGAGGATGTAGAGAAGTATCCCACCGGAGGCTTAATCCCCAACGCCGAGGCGCCCTGGGACTTCACCCAAGGGGTCCTTGTCGACTCACTTGGAATCGACCACGTCTTTGTCACCGATGGCCCAGTTCAAGCGAGCCTGGTCAGCGAAGAGTACACTATCGAGATTGTGGGTAATGAGATCTTTGACCGTACTGTGATCTATACAGCAGAGGAGCAGCCCTTTATCTGCGTAGAGCCTCAGAGCTGCTCCACCGATGCGCACAACCTCGCTGAAGCAGGCTTTGGTGATGCAGCTGCCCTGGTCGTTGTTGAACCAGGGCAGTGCAGCGATAGCTGGGTTGAATTTCGGATCAAGAGCTAGTGCGAGAGCTCACCAAAGCGGGGCTGCGATCGCCTCTGGGATCGCAATCGAAGCGTCGGGGTGCTCCTGCAGTAAAGAGACCGGGAACGCCGCAGTAACTTCATCTAGCGCAGCTCGGCGGACCACCGCCGAGTGCCAATCTCTGAAGCAGACCAGACGGATCTTTTTAGCCATCAGAATTTCGTGCATCCCCACGGTAACACAGAGGGAGGGCATCTGGCAGATCGCTCCACTGAGCGCTCCGATGCTGTTGACCGTTCGCGTCTCACAGCTGATCGTCTGCACCCGCGTTGCGCGGGTGGCAAACTCTTCGACTGATACGTCCTCTGGCTCGTTGAAGGCCAGGTGTCCGTTGATACCCACCCCTCCAAAGCATCCATCGACCTTACCCACCTGGGCGATCGCACGCTCAACAGCGCCAAGGTCGGCGGGATCAGGAGTGATCCGCTGCCTAGGATCCATTATCAGAGCTTCGTCGATCTTATCGTAGACGAGCTCTTGCATCTGGCGCCTGAAGCTCAACCGATGGGTGTCAGCGATATAGGTGCCATCGTCGTTCAGGTACTCATCCATACTGATGAACCAGACATCCTTGAGGCTGATTCGACCGGTGTTCACCAAATCGATAAAGTAGGGGTACTGTCCGACTGGACCTACCGGGACGATTAGCAGTGTCTGCTCGCCTTTGGCGTTGTTTGCTTGGATGATATCCACCATCTCTTGGGCCATCTCTGCGAAGGCCTTCTCGACGTCGCTGTGGACGATCAAGGGAATCTTCGCTTCTGCGATGAGGGCATCAGAGTCGATGGTATAGCGTGTTTCTTTCATGTTCGTTCCTTCCTTTACGATCCATCCGCCATAGCCAGATGGACACTTGCGGTCTTGAAGGCCTTGGGCATCGCCAGAATGGATGGGTTCTCTCCACAGTACTTCTTGGCGTCTTCGAGGGCCTCTTCAAAGGTGGAGCGGGTCTTCATCCCCATGCCCCGAGCGAAGCCAGGCTCCTGAGCGCCGACGATGTAGATTGCCGCACACTGCTTTTCAGCGATATGGCCACAGCTGATCATCGAGAAGGCGTGGTAGGGGTGATAGCCGTAGTTAAATCGGTAGGCATCGATGAACTCTTGGTTCATCGAGAACGCCTCCCCGAAGCGTTCGATCTCCGGCAGTGTCGATGCATAATCCTTTTGAAAGAGCTCGTAGGTCGCCCGATAGGAGGGGAACTCCTCATCGTGGAAGTAGCCGTTACAGACCGAGGAGCAGATCACCACCGGGTTATCCACTAGGATTCGCTTGTGGCGGATAATCTGTGCACTGATTGCCTGCAAAATCAAAATCGGGTTGGTCCCCATGCCGTTGCCGTAGTGGAACGCCTGAGGCATACCGAAGACGATGACATCGTACTTCTTCTTTGCCCAGGGGACGTAGGTCCGCTTATCAGCGACCTCCCAAGAGGCTGCCTGCACCTGCATGGCAGCTCCGGCGAAGACGCCGATCTGCCGCTGATAGGTATCCAAGACAGCATCGACTACGAAGAAGGGATTGCCCATCGCCTTTTCCATATGCATGCCGATTGCATCGAACTTTGAGCGCATCAAGCTCTTAGAGTTTACTGGGATAAAGTCGCTGCGGTGCATCACCTCCGGGGTGTGGTGAGCTCCGATGCTCTTCCAGTGGGTGATGCCGGTTGCACAGTGCTTATACCCACCGGAGTACCCGCCATAGGGGTTGCCCAGCGCATGGCCGACGAGGATCGCAACATCAGCATCATGGACCTCTTTGTTCATGATAACGTGGCTGTGGTACTCTTCTTCATAGCCGATATCGATGAGGTTGTCCCAATCTTCACTGTCGTGGTTGACGATCTGCCCTCGTCCCCAGTAGCGGTCGAAGATCTCATCTCCGATGATCGAGCGGATCTCCTCCTTGGTGTTCTTTCGGTGCAGTCCGTTGGAGCAGATAAGCTTGATATTCTCTTCTGAAGCACCGCCAGCGAGACACTCCTCGATCAACAGTGGGATTGAAATCTTCCGATGGCTATCCGCCTGAAATCCCCCTTTGACCCGGTCTGGGAAGATGATAACAATCTTCGAGTCAGCTGTTACCTGGTCTTTCAGCCGAGCCATCCCCAGCGGGTTTTCAATGGCAGCTTTGGTCGCTGCATACTTGTCAGGCAGCTGGGGTGGATCTGCAACAGTCTCTCCGGGAATAAAGATATCGGTGCTATCAGGCAGTTCAGCCTCTATGACGCCATGTCCATACTCTAGTGCAACTTTCATCGTGTGCCTCCTCTTTGGTAGTGTGCTACAATCTCTAAATATTCATCGGGATAAAATCCGATTTCGCCGCTAAAGCGGGTCAATGCGATCAACCCTCCATCGAGGTGCTGGATCGCTCCGATCTGCTGGGCGTTCTCCTCTTTTAATCCACCTCCATAGACCACAGGAAGCGGGCGGATCGCCTTGATGCGGGAGGTGATTTCACCGATCGCTTGGGCACTCGGCGGGGTCTTTCCTGGCCCGATTGCCCAAAGTGGCTCATAGGCAAGAACCACCTGTGAATCGTCGATCCCTTTCAGCCCTGTTTCGATCTGTCGACGCAGTACCGCTTCGGTCTGCTCGACCTCCTCGGCACGCTCACCGATACAGAAGAGCACCCGCAGGTTTGCTGCAACCGCTGCAGCTACCGACTTGTTCAAGAGCGAGTCGATCGCCCTTTGCGCTGCATCATCGCTGACGCCGGCACTCAGTAAAAGCTGTGCGTACTTTGCACGCTCTTCGCTGTGGCCGATAATCACCCACCGAGCGCCAAGGGCGGCAGCAGCGTTGGCACTCAAGCTGGTGGTAAAGGCGCCGAAGTTCCCTCCTACGCTGGTATCCTGGTGGTGCACTCCCTGAGCCCCGATCTGCATAGGAAAGGGGGCCGCAGGGTCTTTGGCGAGCGAGGCGCCCAGCAGGTGTGCTTCAGGGAAAAAGAGCACATACTCATATGCCTCTGCACCCTCTGTGCGGGCAGCGAGCCCTGTTTCGAGGGTGCGAACAAGCTGGGAAGCCCACGCTTGTACCGGTGCGATTCGGTTGACTCCGCCCAGCTCTGCAGGGATGTCAAAGCGTTTAAAGTTTACAAAAATGTAGCGTTTCATGCTGATTCCTAGAAATGATGGATAATATTTTCCATTAGTTTTCACTAATTATAGAACAATTTTCTCAGCTTTGTCAAAGAATATACGGCAATCCCTGCAAGATTTGCAAAAAACTGAGAAGAATTTTGTAAATTTTTCAGCAAAGCACTAGTAATTACCCAAATTTTTGGCTACTATTATTGCAAGAGCATGTGCCACACATAGGCAGAGGGAGGAAGGGATGGCAGTAAAGCTGAAAGATATCGCCAAAGCTTCGGGAGTGTCGATCTCAACGGTCTCCCGGGTGCTCAGCCACGATACGAGCCGTTCGGTGAGCAAAGTGACCGAACAGCGGGTGCTCGACGCAGCCCAAGAACTCGGATACTTCTCCCAAAGACTCGCCAGTGCCCGCTTCATGGAGCTTCAAGCAGGGCAAAAGAGCGCTTCGGTGGCGTGTGTTTTGACCAGCGAGCATGAGACCTATGTCTCTCCCTTCTTTGCATCGCTTTTACGGGGGATTCAACAGGAGGTGCAGAACCTCGAGAGCAGCTTTCCGCTGAATTTCTTTGTCACCTATATCAAGGATCCTGGCTTCCTCCACTTCATACAAAACACCCAGCTTGATTGTGCGATTATGCTCGGTCGTACCACCTTGGAAAATATCGAACTCTTGCAGAAGCAGGTGCCATTTTTAGTCTACGCAGGGGTAAACCGCTTGGATTGTGGAGTGGATGAGGTGGTCTGTGATGCCCAGCTGGCAGTGGAAGGTGCAATCGGCTACCTCGCTGAAATGGGGCATAGCAGGATAGGATTCATTGGACCACTCCAGGAGAAGAACCCAGTTTTCAACGAGCATCGCTATCAAGGCTACCTCAAGGCGATGGAGGAGCTCGGTCTTGCGGTCGATGAGTCGACGGTAGTAGACACGATTCTCACCGCAAGCGATGGGTACGAGAGCGCCTCTAAGTTGATCGCTGCTGACAATCTGCCCACCGCCCTGATCTGTGGCAACGATACTGTGGCGATGGGAGTGATGAAAGCCCTCGACGAACAGGGTATTCAAGTGCCGGATGATATCTCTCTCATTGGATTTGATAACAGCGAAGTCTCCACCTACTTGAAGCCTGCATTGACTACCATCGATATCCCCAAACAAGAGCTCGGCAGGCTTGCGGTCAAAGTTCTCGTCGATCGCCTGGAGACCAACCGCAGCTACCCGCTGACGGTGACCCTACCGTTTGCTTTGCTGAAGCGTGAGAGTGTACGAGCGCTTGCAGAGGGTGTGAAGACAACGACCCAAAAGAGGTGTGAGGCATGAAAGAGAGCATCCTAGTTATCCACGGTGGGGCTCCCACCGCGGTGATCAATGCATCGCTGTATGGCGTGATCAAAGCAGCGAAAGAATCGCCGAATGTCGTACGGTTGCTTGCGGCAAAGGGCGGCAGTGAAGCGCTGCTTGGTGGCGATTTTATCGACCTGTTAGCCCTTGATACGAAGACCGTAGAACAGCTTCCCCATACTCCAGGGTCTTGGATCGGCACCAGTCGGTATCAGATTAGCGATCGTGACTATGCGATGATGGTTGCAACCTTGGTGCGAGAGCGGATAACAGCGGTGCTCTTCACCGGAGGCAATGGGTCGATGGATAGCTGTGGCAAGCTCGCCCGAGCGATAGCAAACCACCCTGAGGCGAGCAAACAGGGGATTCGCATCGTCGGCATCCCCAAGACGATCGACAATGATTTAGCTGTGACCGACCATGCTCCGGGCTTCGGCAGTGCTGCGCGGTACTTCGCCGCTTCGGTACGTGAACTCATGGAGGACGTTGCTTCGCTGCCGATCCACGTCTCGGTAATCGAGGGGATGGGGCGAAACAGCGGGTGGCTGACTGCCAGTGCTTGCTTAGCCAACCCCCACATGATCTTAATTCCTGAAGTCTCATTTGATGAAGAGCGGTTCTTAGATGAGATACAGACACTCTACAACCAAGAAGGTGGGGTGGTTGTCGTAGCCTCTGAAGGATTGAAGACTGCAAGCGGAGAGCCGATCGTCCCACCGATCTTTGAGGTCGGCAGATCTCTCTACTATGGAGATACCTCGGCACACTTGGCTAACCTCATCATCCAACGCCTCGGTATCAAAGCCCGCAGCGAAAAGCCAGGGATTCTCGGGCGCTGCTCGATCGCCTACCAGAGCGAGGTCGACCGTGATGAAGCCATCGGCGCAGGAGAAGCTGCGGTGGCAGCGGTGCTCGCTGGAGCGAGTGAGGTGATGGTAGGCTTTGAGCGGATCAGCAGCGAACCGTATGTATGCAAGACCATATTGATTCCCATCGAAGAGGTGATGCTCTTAGAGCGACCGTTTGATCAAGCGTATTATGACCCAGAAAGTGGAAAAATCTACCGAGAAGAGTATCGCACTTGGCTTGAGCCGTTGACCGGTCCGATGGAAGATAGGTTTGCTACGAGATTGTAAGATGTGAACAGCATGCAGGCGTGCTGCAAACGTGATTCGATAGGGGAGTGAATGACCTGATGGTATCTATTCCTACTTGACAATAAGTATGAATAGTCCATACTTAAAGTGGGGCTGGACCACGAATTTCAGCGCAAGAACAGAGCGTATTGATCATCACATACTTGGTAATTACGCACTAGTAAACAAAGAGACAGTTCCCTATGATGGAACAGTTTAGGAGGATTTACATGGATATTCGTTATTCAACTGGCAAAGAGGCGTTTAAGCGCATGACCACCGATGAGCTTCGTGAAGAGTTCTTGATCAAGAACATCTTCGTAGCCGACGACGTGAGTGCCGTCTACTCACACATCGACCGTATTGTCACCTTAGGCGCGATGCCGGTGAAGGGTGAGCTGGACCTTGCCAAGAACATCGACCCGATGAAGAACTTTGGCGTTGATTACTTCTTAGAGCGCCGTGAGCTCGGCATCATCAACATCGGCGGCGACGGGTATGTAGTAGCCGATGGCACTCGCTATGACTTAGTGCACTACGATGGTCTCTACCTTCCCAAGGGCACCAAGGAAGTGAAGCTGGGCAGCAACGATGCAAAAAACCCTGCCAAGTACTACATGAGCTGTACTCCCGCTCATACCGCATTCCCTGCAAAGCATATCGTCTTCAAGGATGCCAAACACGTCCCTGCCGGTAGCAGCGAAGATGCGAACGAGCGTGTAATCCACCAGTACATCCACCCTGACGTACTGGATACCTGTCAGCTTTCGATGGGTCTCACTGAGATGGCAGCCGGCAGTGTCTGGAACACGATGCCGACCCACTCACACGAAAGGCGCATGGAAGTCTACTTCTACTTTGACGTCAAGGACGACCAGACGGTCTTCCACCTGATGGGTGAGCCCACCGAGACCCGCCACATCGTCGTCAGCAATGAAGAAGCTGTGATCAACCCCTCATGGTCGATCCACAGTGGCGTAGGAACGAGCAATTACACCTTTATCTGGTCGATGTGTGGAGAGAACCGCACCTACACCGATATGGACTTTATTGCCACCCAGGACTTGAGGTAAGGGCGTGCAGAAATATTTAGCCGATCAATTTTCCTTGGAAGGAAAGGTCGCCTGGGTAACCGGCGCGACCTATGGGATTGGGTTTGCAATCGCTAGCTCCTATGCGAAAGCTGGTGCAAAGATTGCATTTAACGACATCAACCAGGAGCTCGTTGACCAAGGGCTTGCAGCCTATAAGGAAGCAGGGCTTGAGGCCAAGGGGTATGTCTGTGACGTGACCGATGAAGCAGCTGTCCAAGCGACAGCGGCTCAGATCGTTAAAGATCTCGGTCCGGTGGACATCCTGGTGAACAACGCAGGGATCATCCGCCGCACTCCGATGCACGAGATGGATCCTGCTGAGTGGCGCAAGGTCATCGAAGTTGACCTTACCGCTCCGTTTATCGTAGCGAAGGCAGTACTGCCGTCTATGATGGAGCGCCGCAGCGGTAAGATCATCAACATCTGTTCGATGATGAGTGAGCTCGGACGGGAGACCGTCAGCGCTTACGCTGCAGCAAAGGGTGGCTTGAAGATGCTGACTCGCAATATTGCAAGCGAGTATGGATCGTACAACATCCAGTGTAACGGAATCGGCCCTGGCTATATCGCCACGCCGCAGACCGCTCCCTTGCGCGAGCGTCAAGCCGATGGTTCCCGCCATCCCTTTGACGCCTTCATCATCGCCAAGACCCCTGCTGAGCGCTGGGGAACCCCCGAGGATTTGCAGGGTCCTGCGATCTTCCTCGCCTCTGAGGCAAGTGACTTTGTCAACGGGCACGTGCTCTATGTTGACGGAGGCATCCTCGCCTACATTGGCAAGCAGCCGTAAGGCTTCTTAATCCCAACAATCAGCCCCCCGGTGGTTTTCACTGCCAGGGGGCTTTCTTTTCTCAAAGAAGCAGAATGATTTTAGTATTGGTGTAGCAACAGTGCATGACTGAATATCCCCGTATTAATCTCTCTTTGTACCTTCGGGTGGGAGGTAATCGTGTCTAGCAAACACACAAGAAACTTCCTCCCATCCACCTAAGCGGATGGGAAGAAGGAATATCTGTTAGGTATCTTACCGATTCAGCGTATCAGTTGCTCGTTTTTCCACCAACTCAGCGGCGATGGCGAACGTCTCACTGACGGTGGGGTGGGCATGGATTGAGAGGGCGATGTCCTCGCTCACTGCCCCCATCTCCAAGGCGAGGGTCGCTTCGGCGATGAGTTCCCCTGCCTGCTTACCACTGATAGCCGCACCGATTAGTCGTTTGGTCTTCGCATCAAAGAGCGCTTTGGTGATCCCATTGGTTCCAAGAGCGCTCATCGCTCGTGATGAAGCCTGCCAGGGGAAGGAGCCTTTTACGTACTTGATTTTACGCTCCTTGGCCTCTGTTTCGGTAAGACCAACCCAAGCGATCTCTGGTTGAGTGTATGCGACCGAGGGGATGCCCAACGGGGTAAAGGCGGACTTCTCTCCGCTTGCTACCTCCGCTGCTACCTTCGCTTGGTGGGCTGCACGGTGGGCGAGCATCGGCTCTCCGGTCACATCCCCGACTGCAAAGATATGCGGTACGTTGGTCCGCAGCTGCTCGTCGACGGCGATACCCCCCGCTTCAGTAAGCGTGATGTCAGCACGATCTAGCCCGATGTCGGCGGTGTTAGCCCGCCGTCCAACGGCGACCAAGAGCACATCCGCTTTGATCGCAAGCCCGGTATCCAAGTGGAGGGTCAGCTCCGTTTCATCAGCGGTGACCGACTCGACCCGGGTCTTGGTGTGGATTACAT
>DASRNL010000017.1:0-5360 GCA_035647415.1 Sphaerochaeta sp.
GTCACCTATATCCTCTCCGATGATATTCCTTCTAGCGATGTGCCCTCTGATGTGCAGGTGGTCTGGGTAGCCCCACACCAACGCACTCAGATAGGGGAGCTGCAGCTAGAGACCTTGCGCTCTACCGATGAGGGGGTAGCCTTCGTGCTCCTCCTTGGCGAGCAAGTGATCTACTATGCAGGGGATTTGAATTGGTGGTACTGGGAGGGGGAGAGCGAAGCGTACAATACTGCGATGGCTGAGGCGTACCGAGAGGAGATGGCTCGCTTGCCAGAGCAGATCGACCTGGCCTTTGTGCCGGTGGACCCGCGCCTTGGATCTGCCTATAGCTTTGGAGTCGAGGGGCTGCTTGCTCACAGTAGTGTAAAGTCTATCGTACCGATGCATATGTGGGATGATCATTCGGTGATCGAGCGACTACAAAAGAAGCTTGCAAAGAGATCGAGTGCTATCGTAGCGCTGAAGAGAGCGCCATATACTTGGAGGATCAAATGAACTTTCGTTTTGTACACAACAACATCAACGTAATCGACCTAGAGAAGTCCCTCGCCTTCTATAACGAGGCGCTAGGGCTCAAGGAAGTGCGACGCAAGAAAGCTTCTGATGGGGCGTATGTCATCGTCTTCTTAGGCGATGGAGAGAGTGCTCATCAGCTGGAGCTCACCTGGCTGCGGGACTGGGAGAAGGACCACTACAACCTCGGAGATAATGAGTTTCACCTCGCCTTTGCCACCGAGGACCTGGAGGCAGCCCGAGAGAAACACCGGGCGATGGAGTGCATCATCTACGAGAACATTGCGATGGGTATCTACTTTATCGTAGACCCGGATGGGTATTGGATCGAGATCGTCCCGAAGCGCAACTGAGGATCCTCCTTGAGCATATCTGCAACAAGAGTTACACTATACTCACGTATAAAAACAGTACGTGGGGGTGGGTGGGATGCAGATAGAAAAGCCTAAATCAGCTTCATTTCTTTCCGATTTACAACGAGAGTTCGCCGGGTACAACCGAGCGACTTTCTCTAAAGACCTCATGGCAGGGCTCACCGTCGCAGCGGTGGCGTTGCCACTTGCGCTAGCCTTCGCTGTCAGCTCAGGGCAGACCGCCGCCAGCGGTCTGATCACCGCAATTTTAAGCGGGCTGATTATCGCCGCCCTGGGCGGCGCCTCCTACCAGATCTCCGGACCTACTGGCACGATGGCGATGATTCTCATCACCGTCAGCGCACAGTGGGGGATTGAGGGGGTGCTCTTTGTCACCTTCCTAAGCGGCATCGTCCGCTTGCTCGCCGGGCTCTTTCGCGTCGGGTCCCTAGTCTCCTATATCCCTGCCCCGGTGGTCACCGGCTTTACCAGCGGGATCGCCATCATCATCGCCTTTGGACAGATCGACCCCTTCTTCGGGGTGACGAGCACCGGCACCCAGATTCCTGAGATGATCGCCTCCTACTTCCGCGATGGCTTCGCTGTACAGCTACCCGCTCTGGCCTTTGGGCTCTTTGTGGTCCTCTTTATGATCTTCTGGCCGAAGAAGCTCAACGCCAAGATCCATGCAAGCCTCTTGAGTCTGATTATCGCCTTGGTATTGCAGATGATCTTCAACCTCCCGGTTGCCGAGGTAGGGGAGATCCCCCGGACCTTGGTCGCAGCCGACCGGCTGCGCCTCTTCTCGATCCCGTGGCAGCATACCTTCGCCCTGCTCTCACCAGCGGTCTCTATCGCCGCCTTGGGGATGGTGGAGAGCCTCCTCTGTGGTACCTACGCTGCTAAGATGAAGGATGAGAAGTTCAACGCCACCCGTGAGCTCTACGCCCAAGGGGTCGGTAACCTCATCGTCCCCTTCTTCGGTGGTATCCCCGCCACTGCAGCGATCGCCCGAACCTCGGTGGCGATCCGAGCGGGTCAGCAGACCCGTATGACCAGCATCATCCACGCTCTGGCGTTGATGCTCTCGATGTTCCTCTTAGGACCTTTCTTAAGCCGTATCCCCTTAGCAGCCCTTGCCGGGGTGTTGATTGTCACCGCCTGGCGGATGAACGACTGGGTTTCAATCAAGACGATCTTTCAGAAGCGGATTAAGACCTCGATGGCACAGTTTCTCATCACCATGGGTGCCACAGTCTTCTTTGATCTGACCGTCGCCATCATCGCAGGGATCGTCTTCTCGATGATCATGTATGTGATCAAGAGCCATCGAATCGGTCTTGAGGTTGCATCCCTTGAGGCAAATGAGCGCCAGACGCAGGTAATCACCGTCGATGGCTCGCTCTTCTTCGGCTCTCTTACCCATCTGCGCAACGCTGCTGAGCAGTTGATCGAGCAGGGTGCTGAAAAGATTATCTTCAACCTCGGAGGGGTCTCACAGATCGACCACAGTGCGGTCATCGAGCTCAGCGAGATCGCCGAGCTCTGCAGCGAGCAAGGGGTAGCCTTCTCGCTGACTGATATACAGGAGCCGGTCGTCGCACTGATGGAGCGCCTCTCTTTCTTTGAGGAGGCGCCAGAGCTGCTGGTACACCCTTCGGTGGAGGAAGCGCTTAAGTGAAGCGGTTGGCAAAGACCCGCTGATACTGTTTGGGGCTGATGCCCATAACCTGTTTAAACTGCCGGGAGAAGTAGTTTGCGTCCGAAAAACCGCATGCCTCTCCCACTTCAGCCATCGAGAGCCCGCGCTGCTGTATCAAGGTACAGGCGCGGGCGATCCGTTTATGGAGGTGGTATTGAATCGGAGCGAGGCCGGTGGCCTGCTTGAAGGTGCGGTGTAGGGTAGAGGGGCTCATCGCAGCGATCTCAGTCAGCTCCTCGGTGCTTAAGGGCATGTCGAGGTGCTCCTCCATATAGGCGATCACCTCCCAGAGTTGACGGATATTGCGGTTAGCGTCGCTGGGGGTCTGATCGAAGATCCGACTGATTATCACCAAGAGCTCCAAAAGAAGCGAGAAGGCGAGCATCCGGCTGCCGCTGCCATAGGAGAGATCATCGGTCTCCCCCTCAAGGTGCTGGACGATCGGCAGCAGCTCTGCGAACTCCGAAGGAGAGAGGTGCAGCAGCACCAACTCCCCGGTCTCAAAGACCGAGGTGTAGCCGGGGACCTCCGGCAGATCTAACAGCTGGGCTTTGATGAAGTCCGCCCCCCAGATGATATTGTAGAGGACCAGATCCTCTACATCCTGATAGCCGTGCTCTACCCCTGGAGGCATGTAGAAGAGGCTCGCTTCGGCGAGCGGGTACTTACGGGTGGGGGTGAAGGTGGTCCCTCGGCCGCTGACAATCAGCACCAGTTCGTGGAACTGGTGGCTGTGCAGCCGATACGGCAGCTCGGGATCACGCTTGATCACCTTCACCGGGACGGTGGGTTCGTGGAAGTAGGTGCTCTCCTGTAGTACAGCAGTATCCATGACAAAATGGTTAGCTATCGACAGAACTTTGTCAAGCTTGCCTTTCGTTTGACCAAGCTGCCTTGAGGCTCTATGATTGAGGTGTCGGGGGAGCTTCCTGCCTGAGGGCGAAGTCAACTTCTCCCCCTATTTTCCTTTATTTGGGGGCTCTTGATGAGCTTTTTATTAGACGGCCTTCTCGCCACTACCTGGCAACAACTGGTGATGTATGGGGTAGGGGCAATCTTGATCTACCTAGCGATTACCAAAAAGTTAGAACCTGCCTTGCTGCTACCGATGGGATTCGGCGCCATCTTGGTGAACCTGCCCTTCAGTGGGGCGGTCACCCAGACGATGCTGGGCATCGGAGAAGTGCAGGGGATCTTAGATTGGCTCTTTGCCGTAGGGATCAACGCAGCGGAAGCGATGCCGCTCTTGCTCTTCATCGGTATCGGGGCGATGATCGACTTCGGACCGCTTCTGGCCAGCCCACGCTTGATCCTCTTCGGTGCTGCTGCACAGTGGGGGATCTTCGCTACGATCAGCGTGGCAACGCTGCTGGGCTTTAGCCTCGTAGATGCTGCTTCGATCGGGATTATCGGGGCTGCCGATGGGCCGACCTCGATCCTCGTCGCCCAGGTGCTCGGCTCGCAGTATATCGGACCGATCGCTATCGCTGCCTACTCCTATATGGCCTTGGTGCCGATGATCCAACCCTTTGCCATCCGCCTGGTGACCACCAAGAAGGAGCGGGCGATTCGGATGCACTACAACCCCCGTTCGGTCTCCAAGCGCGCCAAGATCCTCTTTCCGATCATCGTGACGGTGGTAGCGGGGTATGTAGCTCCGGCGAGCGTCTCGTTGGTGGGGCTCTTGATGTTCGGCAACCTGATCCGCGAGAGTACTGTGCTGGACTCCCTTTCGGAGACCGCCCAGACCTCCTTGGTGAACCTCATCACCCTGCTTCTTGGAATCAGCATCTCCTCCACAATGAAAGCTGCTGAGTTTGTCACCCTGCAAACCTTGATGATCATGCTCTTAGGGCTTCTGGCCTTCGTCTTTGACTCCATCGGTGGAGTCCTTTTTGCCAAATTGCTGAACCTCTTTAGCAAGACCAAGGTCAACCCGATGATTGGAGCAGCTGGTATCAGCGCCTTTCCGATGTCCGCTCGAGTGATCCAGCAGATGGGCCAGAAGGAGGATAATCAAAACCACCTCCTCATGCATGCCGTCGGAGCGAATGTCGCTGGGCAGATCGCCAGCGTGATCGCCGGTGGGGTGATCCTCGGGCTGGTGCCCGCATTCCTATAAGGAGGAAAAAAGATGAATACCTTTCAAATATCATTGCTCTTGATGGGCAGGGGCATGGCAGCGATCTTCACCGTTATTATCATCATCTATATCGCAATCCTTCTGTTAGGAAAGCTCAAAGACAAGGAAGAAGCGCCAGATGCAAAGAAATAGCTGCCCCCAAGAGGAGGCAGCTATAGCGCCTACAGCGTAGCGGTTCTGCTACTCGTAGCGGATTGGTTTTCCTTCGCGCTGACTGCGGTAGATTCCTTCGATTATTTTCAGTGTCTCCCGACCCTCCTCTCCACTGGATGGGACGGGGGTCCCGTTGAGGATCGCCTCTGAGAAGGCATCAAGCTGCAGGGTGAAGAAGTGTGCTACCGGGTCGATGGTAGCAAAGAAGGCGGTATCCTCCTCTACCCACTTTTTCTGATTCTCCTCCTCCCCTGGAATCATCCACAGATCGTTTATCGGTGGCTCTTGGACCCCGCTTTGGCCGGCGATGAACATCGCCCCGCCATCGGTCTGTACCCCCACCGAGGCGGCCGACGAGCCGTGGACATGAACCTTGGCGTAGATCCCCGGCTTCTGGGAGTTGGAGACGAGGATCGATGCCATCGCACCGCTAGCGAAGCGGACTGTGGCCACCGCGCTATCTTCAACTTCGATATAGGGGTGGTTGATATTATCC
>DASRNL010000018.1:0-3445 GCA_035647415.1 Sphaerochaeta sp.
GGTGGGGATCAATGGACTGTTGCGCATGATGGGCTTCAACGCCACCTTCGGGTGGTTCACCTCCACCGATCGAATTCTCGGCTTCAACGTTGCGCTGCTCTCGCTGATCATCGCTGCCTCATGGCAGTACCTTGGCTATACGATGGCGATGTTCTTAGCAGGCCTGAGGGGAATAGATGAGCAGCTGATCGAAGTCGCTCAGCTCGACGGAGCGGGCGAGTGGACGATAATCCGCAAGGTGATTTTGCCGATTATCAAACCGATCACCTTCAGTGCGATGATTGTGCTGGGGCACATCTCGTTGAAGATCTTTGACCTAGCGTATGCGATGACCGGTAAAGGCCCTGCCTTCGTTACCGACTTCCCCGGCCTCTATATGTTTGAAACGACCTTCCGAGGCAACCACTATAACGAGGGTGCTGCGATCTCTATTGTGATGCTTGTCCTTGTCGCCCTAGTGATTGTGCCCTACCTAGTAACTACCTTGAAGGGGGATGCAGAATGAAATCTACTAAAGCAGTTCATATTACCAAGTACGCGTTAGCGATTGTCGCAGCGCTGCTCTTCCTCTTCCCCCTCTATGTGATTCTTAACAACAGCCTCAAGCCCTTCAGCGAGGTGCAGATCAGCAGAATGTGGCATGTGGCCCAAAACCCGAGCTTTGAGGGGTTCGCTAAAGCCTTTGACAAACTCAGTCAAAACGTGATCAACAGCTTCATCCTTGTCATACCGGTGGCGATCTTCTCGATGCTCTTCGGCTCGGTCATCGGCTTCATCTTCGCCAAGGTGCAGTTCAAGGGCAATAAAATCCTCTTCGCTCTGGTGATCTTCGGGATGTTTATCCCGTACCAGAGTATTTTGATCCCTCTGGTGAGATCGCTCAATAAGATCGGCCTCTACGGCAAGCTCAGCGGCCTGACGGTAACCCATATTGTCTATGGATTGCCGATCTCGTCCTTGATGTTCAGAAACTACTATGCGAAGATCCCCGATGAGCTCGTCGAAGCGGGTATGATCGACGGTTTGGAGCTCTGGGGAGTCTTCAGCCGAGTGGTCATCCCGATCTCGATGCCGACGATGGTCGTCGTCCTCATCTGGCAGTTCACCAGTGTCTGGAATGACTTCCTCTTCGCTGTCACCTTGACCCAGAACCCCTTGATTCAGCCGATCACAGTGGCCTTGCAGAACTTAGCAGGGACGCAGGTGATCGAGTGGAACGTGCAGATGGCTGGAGCGCTGATCGCAGCACTACCGACCCTCTTTGTTTATATCTTCTTAGGCAAGTACTTCATCCAGGGGCTCCTAAGCGGTTCAGTAAAGGGATAATATGGCACCTACCTACCTCCTCGGAGTTGACCTCGGTGGGACCAAGACCAGTGCAAGTCTTGGGACCGACGCCGGGGTCCTCCTCGATAAGATCGTCACCCCTACCGCCGCTACGGTAGAGGAGACCTTAGCAGCTATCTATGCAAACCTCGAGCAGTTGCTCCTCAAGCACAAAGTCAGTGTTGCGGCAATCGGGGTCTCCAGTGGGGGCCCTTTGGATAGCGAAGCGGGGGTAATACAATCGCCGCCAAACCTTCCTGCCTGGCGTGACATCCCCATCACCAAGTTGCTCAGTGACCACTTTAGTATCCCTGCTTACCTGGAGAACGATGCGAACGCCTGTGCGCTCGCTGAGTGGCACTGGGGAGCGGGGGTGGGAAGCAGTTCACTGATCTTCCTCACCTTCGGCACCGGCCTTGGTGCCGGCTTAATCCTCGATGGGAAGCTTTACCGCGGTGCCAGTGGGTTGGCAGGGGAGGTGGGCCACTGGCGGATGGCCCCCGACGGGCCTGAGTGCTACTATAAGCGGGGCTCCTTTGAGAGCTTTGCCAGCGGCTGTGGCATCAACGGTCTTTATAAAGAGTGGTATGAGGAAGACATCAGTGCTAAGGAAGTTTGCATGCGCGCCCTTGCTGGCGAGGAGCAGGCAAACAATGTGATCCAGAAGAGCGCTGAGATGCTGGGCAGCGGGCTCGCTCTCTTGGTAGACTTACTCAACGTCGAGCGGATCATCATCGGTTCGATCTACGCTCGCAACATCGAGCTCTTTGCCCATCCGATGCAACAGGTTATGGAGGCAGAGTGCCTCAGCCAATCTCTAGCGGCATGTGAGGTCCTTCCTGCTGCCCTTGGAGAGTCATTAGGAGATCTCGCAGCGCTGGGCATCGCCCGCGATGCATTGAAATAGGAGAATAAGAGTATGCATACATCTTTGGCGCTACTGTTGGAACGCTTTCCAGTGCTTGCTCCCATGCAAGCGGATCTAGAGGCAGCAGGTGCGATGCTGCTGGATGCAGCACAAGAGAAAAAGCTGATCCTCATAGCGGGCAATGGCGGCAGCAGTGCTGACGCTGAACATATCGTAGGAGAGCTGATGAAGTCCTTCGTCCTCCCTCGTCCCTTGGATGCGAAGCTCCAAGCGCGCCTAAAGGAGCTGGGAGGAGAGGAGGGCGTCTATATAGGAGAACACCTACAGCAAGGAGTTGGAGCGGTCTGCTTGAGCAGCCATACCGCTTTAACCTCCGCCTTTGCCAACGATGTGGACAGCTCCCTCTCCTACGCTCAACAGATTGTTGGCTACGGAAGCGAAGGGGGTGTCTTCTGGGGAATCTCCACCTCCGGCAATGCAAAAAATGTCGCCCAGGCAGCCCTGGTCGCCAAGGCGATGGGGATGCAGGTGCTCGGACTCACCGGAAGCAGTGGCGGCAAGCTCAAGGAGCTCGCCGACGTCTGCTTGCGAGTTCCTGAGAGTGAGACCTATATGGTGCAGGAGCTGCACCTGCCGATCTACCACTGGCTCTGCATCTACGTAGAAGAGATGCTCTTCGGAGGCCCTTGATGCAATTGCTCCCCGGTCTGTACCAGATCTCCGGTACCGTCAGTGGTTTAAGCGGTAGCCAAGCCGGTGATGTCTTTGATGAGTGCAATGTCTACTGCTTGGATGCAGGCGATGAGTTAATCCTCATCGACAGCGGCAGTGGGGAGTACTGGGACCAGATACAGGAAAATCTTGCTCGATGGAACCTCTCACTGGATCGGGTATCGACCTGTCTCTTCACCCACGCTCACTACGATCATGCAGGGGCAGCCCATCGCCTCAAAGCGATGGGGGTGCACCTCTACGCCCACCCAGAGACCGCAGGTGCCATCGCCACAGGCGATCATCGCTGTGCAGGATTTCTCTATCATAAGGAGTTCACCCCGACGACGATCGACACCCCTGTCAGCGATGGGGATGTAATTAGTGTGGGGGACACCTCCTTTGAGGTGATTCACCTGCCAGGACACACGATGGGGTGTACCGCCTACAAGGTGCGGTGGAATGACCTAGATATACTCTTCAGTGGAGATGTCATCGGCACCCTTGGGTACGGACACTTCGGATGGGATGGGTCTATAG
>DASRNL010000019.1:0-7522 GCA_035647415.1 Sphaerochaeta sp.
AACGTTCGGGTCAGCGGACAGATGCCCTTCATCGGCAAGAGCGCCTTCGCCCACAAGGGTGGAATGCATATCGATGGGGTACAGAAGAACCCCCTCTCCTTTGAACACATCGATCCGATGGCGGTGGGCAATGAGCGCAGACTCTTGATGAGTGAGGTCGCAGGCCGTGCATTGATGCTCAAGCGGATCGCCCGTATCGCCCCGGACCTGGATAAGGATGACCCGGTGACCGTCAGCTTGATGGATGAGTTGAAGCGCCTTGAGGCAGAAGGATATCAGTTTGAGGGAGCAGAGAGCTCCTTCGACCTGGTAATCCGACGGCACCTGAATATGTACCACCCCTACTTTAAGCTGGTGCACTATCAGACGATCGGCAGCAGCCCCTACGTCGATGTGCTCAGCGATGCGAGCCATGCGGTGGTGGTGAAGGTCAACGTCGCCGGAAAGAGTGCGATCACCGCAGCGGAAGGAGAGGGGCCAGTAAACGCCCTTGACGTCGCGCTGCGTAAGGTCTTGGAGGAGTTCTACCCGACGCTCAAGAGCGTCCACCTCACCGACTATAAGGTGCGGGTGCTGGACTCCCAGGGGGCGACCGCCTCCAAGGTTCGAGTCCTCATCGAATCGACCGACGGGGTCCGTACCTGGTCGACGATCGGTGTCAGCAAGGACATCATTGAAGCGAGCTGGTTTGCCCTCAGCGACAGTATCGAGTATAAGTTAATCGCAGATGGTATCAAACCCTCTGCTCAAGAAGCGTAAGGAGTGTTGTCATGGGTATGACGATGTCACAAAAGATTTTGGCCGCGCACGCAAACCTTAGTGAGGTGCGGGCGGGCCAACTGATCATGGCGGACCTGGATCTGGTGTTAGGCAACGATATCACCGCTCCAGTAGCGATTGCGGAGTTCGAAAAGTTCGGCACCGAGACGGTCTTTGACAAGGATAAGATCGCCTTAGTTCCCGACCACTTCACCCCCAACAAGGATATCAAGGCAGCAGAACAGGTCAAAGTGATGCGCACTTTCGCCCACGAGCATGAGATTACCAACTACTTTGAAGTAGGACAGATGGGCATCGAACACGCCCTCTTACCCGAAAAGGGCTTGGTAGGAGCAGGGGACCTGGTCATCGGTGCGGACTCGCATACCTGTACCTATGGCGCCCTCGGCGCCTTCTCCACCGGGGTGGGTTCGACCGATATGGCCGCCGGTATGGCTACCGGCAAGGCGTGGTTTAAAGTCCCCAGCGCGCTGCGCTTCCACCTCACCGGCGAGCTGAGCGAGTACGTCAGCGGTAAGGATCTGATTTTGCATATTATCGGGCTGATCGGCGTCGATGGGGCACTCTATCAGAGCATGGAGTTTACCGGACCAGGGGTCGCCTCACTCTCAATTGATGACCGCTTTACGGTGGCCAATATGGCGATCGAAGCGGGAGCGAAGAATGGAATCTTCCCCGTCGATGAAGTCGCCCTTGCCTATATGAAGGAACACTATCAGAAGGAGCCGCGGATCTACAGCGCCGATGCGGACGCCGAATATGAGGCGACCTACGAGATCGACCTCTCAGAGATCAAGAGCACCGTCGCCTTCCCACACCTGCCCTCCAACACCCGCACTATCGACGAGGTAGGAGAGATTAAGATCGACCAGGTGGTCATCGGCAGCTGTACCAACGGGCGCATCCAGGATATGCGCGATGCAGCACGGATTCTCAAAGGCCGTAAGGTCGCCTCGCACGTACGCACTTTGATCTTCCCTGCGACGCAGAAGATCTGGAAGCAGGCGATGGCAGAAGGACTCTTTGATATCTTTGTCGATGCTGGTTGTGCTGTCTCCACCCCCACCTGTGGACCCTGTCTCGGCGGGCACATGGGGATCCTCGCCTCCGGCGAGCGGGCGGTTTCGACGACCAATAGAAACTTCGTCGGGCGGATGGGACACCCAGAGAGCGAGGTCTACCTCGCCAGCCCAGCGGTCGCTGCCGCCAGCGCAGTAGCTGGGTATATCGCAGATCCTAAAAAGATTATGGAGGAGGCATAAGATGCAAGCACAAGGAAAAGTATTTCGCTATGGAGATAATGTGGACACCGATGTCATCATCCCCGCTCGCTACCTGAACACCAGCGACCACGCTGAACTCGCCTCCCACTGCATGGAGGACCTCGATAAGAGCTTCGTCACCGAGGTTGAGGTCGGGGATATCATCGTCGCTGACCGCAACTTCGGCTGTGGTTCCAGCAGAGAGCACGCTCCGATCGCCATCAAGGAGAGCGGTATCTCCTGTGTAATCGCTCGCTCCTTTGCTCGGATTTTCTACCGCAACAGCATCAATATCGGCTTGCCGATCCTCGAATGCCCAGAAGCGGTCGATGCTATCAAAGCAGGTGAGGTGGTGAGGGTAGATTTTTCGACAGGAACGATTACCAACACCACCACCGGGGAGGTCTTTCAAAGTGAACCCTTCCCACCCTTTATGCAGAATCTGATCGCCTCAGGCGGCCTTGCCGGCTATTTAGCGAAGGAGCAAGCATAATGGTAAAGAGAATCGCAGTCATCCCTGGGGATGGAATTGGACCTGATATCACCGCCGAAGCGCTGAAGGTGCTGGAAAAAGTTGGCCAGCAGTATGGGCACGAGTTCGTCATCACTGAGTACCTCGCCGGTGGCGCTGCCCTCGATGCGCACGACACCCCCTTGCCCGAAGAGACCCTCGCTGGCTGTAAAGCAAGCGATGCAGTCCTCTTGGGCTCCCTCGGTGGACCCAAATGGGATACGCTACCCAGCGAAAAGCGCCCGGAGCAGGGCTTGCTTGCGCTGCGTGGAGGCCTCGGCCTCTTCTGCAACCTCCGCCCGGCGATTATGTACAAACAGCTCTCTGACGCCTGCCCCCTGAAGGCAGAGGTCGTCGGAGAGGATCTGGATATCATGGTGGTACGCGAGCTTACCGGTGGCATCTACTTCGGTGAGCGCGGGCGCGATGAAGAGAGTGCCTTCGATACGATGCACTATAGCAAGGCGGAGATCGAGCGGATCGTTCGCAAGGGCTTTGAGATCGCTCAAAAGCGCAGTGGGCGCCTCTGCAGCGTCGATAAGGCGAATATCCTCTCCTCCAGTCAGCTTTGGCGGGATGTAACCAACGCCTTGGCAGCTGAGTACCCGGATGTTGAACTCAGCCACCTCTATGTTGACAACGCCTCGATGCAGTTGATCCGCAACCCCAGACAGTTCGATGTGATTGTTACCGGCAATATGTTCGGAGATATTCTCAGCGATGAGGCGAGCCAGATCACCGGATCGATCGGGATGCTGCCATCGGCGAGCCTCAACGAGGAGAGCTTCGGCATGTATGAGCCGATCCACGGCAGCGCCCCGGATATCGCTGGCAAGGACCTTGCCAACCCGATCGCTATGATCCTTTCGGTAGCGATGATGCTGCGGCACAGCTTCGGCCTTGAAACAGAGGCCACTGCGATCGAAGAGGCGATCGGCAAGGTCTTGGATGCCGGCTATCGAACGGCGGATATTTTCTCTGCAGGGATGCAGCAGATTGGAACAAAAGAGATGGGCAAGCGCATCTGTGATGCCCTCTAAAGAGGAGTGAGATATGGACCATATGAAGAGACGATCGAGTGCGATGACCGAAGGGGTACAGCGGAGCCCCCATCGCTCTTTGATGAAGGCCCTCGGTTGGACTGATCGTGAGATCCACCTGCCGATCATCGGGGTTGTCAGTGGAGCGAATGAGATCATACCGGGCCATATCCACCTCGACCGTGTTGTCGATGCGGTCAAGGCGGGGGTACGCCAAGCCGGTGGAAACCCGGTAGCCTTCCCCGTCATCGGTGTCTGCGATGGGATCGCCATGGGGCACACCGGGATGCGGTACAGCCTTGCCAGCCGCGAGCTGATCGCCGACTCGATCGAAGTGATGGCGATGGCACACCCCTTTGATGCCTTAGTCTTTGTTCCCAACTGTGACAAGATCGTCCCGGCGATGCTGATGGCAGCGCTCAGGCTCAATATCCCTTCGATCATAGTAAGCGGCGGGCCGATGCTCGCCGGTACGATGGACGGGGAGGCGGGGGAGAAGACCAACCTCTCGGTGATGTTCGAGCAGGTCGGCGCCCATGGAGCGGGGACGATTAGCGACGCCGAGCTCTTGGAGTATGAGAACAATGCTTGTCCGACCTGTGGTTCCTGCAGTGGGATGTATACCGCTAACAGCATGAACTGTCTCACCGAAGCGGTGGGGATGGCATTAGCTGGCAATGGTACGATTCCGGCGGTCTACAGTGCACGGGAGCGTCTTGCTAAAGAGAGCGGCTATCGGGTGATGGAGCTGCTGAAGGAGAACCTCCGCCCTCGGGATATCATGACCGAAGGGGCGTTCGCCAACGCCTTAGCCCTCGATATGGCCCTCGGATGCTCCACCAACACGATGTTGCACCTGCCAGCGATAGCTCGGGAGGCGGGGATCAATTTAGATATCTTCACCGCCAACGCGATCAGCGCCAAGGTGCCGAACCTCTGCCACCTCGCCCCAGCAGGTCCACACCATCTCGAAGATCTGCACCATAGCGGGGGAGTGCTGGCGGTCATCGCCCAGCTTGCCGAGGCGGGTTTGATCGACCCGAAGGTACCCACCGTAAGCGGAAAGCCCATAGGAGAGCTTGCCAAAGGGCATGTGGTGAGCAACCCGAAGGTTATCAGACCGATGGCCAACCCCTATAGTGCAACCGGCGGAATCGCTGTGCTCAGCGGCAACCTCGCCCCCGAAGGGTGTGTGGTGAAGCAGAGTGCCGTCGATCCTGCGATGCTACAGCACACCGGCCCTGCTCGGGTCTTCGACAGTGAGGATGCGGTGATCGAGGCGATCTTCGCCGGTGCGATCAAGGAAAAGGACGTGGTGGTCATCCGCTATGAAGGGCCGAAGGGAGGTCCGGGAATGCCTGAGATGCTCGGTCCCACCAGCGCGATCGCTGGGATGGGCTTAGACAGGAGTGTCGCCCTGATCACCGATGGACGGTTCAGCGGGGCGACCCGAGGTGCCTCAATCGGTCATATCAGCCCAGAGGCTGCCGAGGGAGGGCCGATCGCCCTCGTACAAGAGGGGGACCTGATCGCAATCGACATCCCAGCTCGGAGTATCGAGCTGCTCGTCGATGAGAAAGTTCTCGATCAACGCAGAGCAGCTTGGAAGCCTCGAGAGCCAAAGATCAAAAGCGGTTACCTCAGCCGGTATGCACAGGCAGTCAGCAGCGCAGCCAGCGGTGCTGTTATCGCAGAGTAGGAGAGAAGTATGAAAGAGATCAGTGGAGCGCAGATAATCATCGAATGTTTGGTCGAACAAGGGGTCGATACGGTCTTTGGGTTTCCCGGTGGAGCGGTACTTCCCCTTTACGACGCCCTCTATGTAAATCAGGATCGTATCCGGCATATCCTCACCAGCCATGAGCAGGGGGCAGCCCATGCTGCAGATGGTTATGCCCGCTCTACCGGCAGGGTGGGGGTGTGCATGGCCACCAGTGGCCCTGGAGCTACCAACCTGGTCACCGGCATCGCCACCGCCTATATGGATAGCGTGCCTTTGGTCGCCTTTACCGGCAATGTGGCCACACCACTTTTAGGTAAAGACAGCTTCCAGGAGGTCGACATCACCGGTATCACGATGCCGATCACCAAGCACAACTTTATCGTCAAAGAGGTGGCAGACCTTGCCCCCACGATCCGTCGCGCCTTCCGCATCGCCCAGGAGGGGCGCCCTGGACCGGTGCTCATCGACCTGCCGAAGGATGTGACTGAGCAGAAGACCTCCTATGTTAAGGAGAGCATCGAGGAGATTCTCCCTCGGGTCGATCGGCTCAGCACCAAGAGCCTCAAAGAGGCCTTGCGGCTCATCGAAGCAGCAGAGCGGCCGATGTGTTACGTCGGAGGTGGGGTGATTCGCGGCCGAGCGAGCGAGGAGCTCAACACCTTCTTAGAGCAGATCGACAGCCCTGCCTGTACCTCACTGATGGGTAGCGGGGCACTCAGCAGCCTCAATCCTCGCTTCACCGGCTTGGTGGGGATGCATGGGACCAAGGTCAGCAATATGCTCGTCTCCGCTTGCGATCTCTTGATTGTCATTGGAGCACGTTTCAGCGACCGGGTGATCAGCAAAGCCTCCTCCTTCGCTCGCAATGCAAAGATCATCCACATCGATGTCGACCCAGCGGAGATAGATAAGAATATCAAGAGCTTCTGCTCGGTCATCGGGGATGTGAAGGTGGTGCTCGCTGAGTTCAACAAGCGTCTTACAAAACCCCTGGAGCATCCGCGGTGGATGGAGCAGGTCGCAGACTATAAGCGACGCTATCCGATTCGAGTCGATACCGAGAGCGCCCGCAGCAAGGAGATTCTCAACTCCTTGCAGGCGGTCCTACCCCCTGATTTCTATGTCGTTACCGAGGTGGGGCAGCACCAGATCTGGGCAGCACAGTTTCTCAAACACGTCCAACCAGGGCATTTTCTCACCAGCGGAGGCCTTGGAACGATGGGCTACGGCACCGGTGCCGCCATCGGGGCGCAGGTTGGTAACCCCGAGAGCCGAGTGGTCAACGTCGCCGGCGATGGATCCTTCAGGATGAACTGCAACGAGCTCGCTACGATCGCTCGCTATAAGCTGCCGGTGGTCATCCTCTTGATGAACAACAAGACCTTAGGGATGGTGCGCCAGTGGCAGACCCTCTTCTTTGACCGCAACTACAGCGAGACGACCCTCGATACACCGATCGATTGGATCGCCTTAGCTGCAGCGTTTGGGGTGAAGGGGATGCGCCTTGGCAAGGATGATGATCCGAAGGCGGTCCTACAGGCGGCTTTGGACCTCGGAGAAGCGGTCCTCGTCGATTGTGAGATTCCACTGGATGATAAGGTCTACCCAATGGTAGCCCCTGGAGCTTCGATTGAAGAGATGCTCGGAGTGATCGAGTCCTAATCCCGACAGTAGATATAACAGACTAGGTCGTAAATCGATATCCCCAACGCTGCACAGATTGTTTGAATCGTCTGCAGCTTGGGGATTCTTTTTCCTGATTCTATGTAGTAGATCTGGCTGCGACTCAGATCTGCAAGTTCAATCAGTTCCTCCTGCGTCATCTCTTTTTCTATACGGATGGCGCGTAACGCTCTTCCAACACTCATCAATTCCATATACACCAGTATGGAAGAAAAAAAGAGAGGGGTGACTGTAATTTAGCATTCTGTGAAAGAATGACCAACTTTAGCCAAACAATCCTTCAAGAGCGTCCGCTACACCATCAGCGCAGTTGGTGGTGGTGACCCGGTGTGCGTGTTCGCGCACCGCCAGTGGGGCATTGCCCATCGCGATGGCCAGCCCTGCAGCTTGGAACATCGGCACATCATTGTAGTAATCCCCGATGACCACGGTGTGCTCTCTGGCAATACGGTAGTGTGATGCAAGGGCGTTGAGCGACCGCCCCTTATGGGTGGCGAGGGGGATAATCTCAATGTAGTTAGGG
>DASRNL010000020.1:0-4161 GCA_035647415.1 Sphaerochaeta sp.
CACCAGTACCAACGCCCGTTCCTGCATGGAGGGTTACGGCCAAATCGCCCATATCAACACCCTCTGCAGCAAGAGCATCGGAAAGATAGATGTCTGCTTTTGCAGTTGCACCAGTATCCTTGCCTGCTTTATACGGAGCAGTAAGAGTTACTTTCCAAAAGTCTCCAGTGAAAGCAGAGTTGACTGTTGCAAAAGTGCTATCAGAGAAGGTCGTTGTTGCTGGATTGGCAAACTCAAATTTGTAGCCAGTCTTAAATGTTCCGCTGACCTCAAGAGCGGTTGCAGCTGCGAGGCTTGCTACCACAATGAGAACCAGCGCCGAAGTTAATACAAACTTTTTCTTCATGACGTTAAATCTCCATTTTTTGCGTGAGAGTTTATTTGTATCATCAGTATGCTGATGTACTTTGTAAGCTGAATGGAAGAAAATTGTGAGCATTGTGAATTAATATGAGCAAAAGTTGTTTCCGATGGATATTTGGTGTGGTTATTAATAGATTGTGTAGACAATGTGTGGAAAATATCTCTGCATGTGTTCTGAGAGAAGGTTACAGATACAATTCCTTTTGTTTTGTCAATTACGTTGCCGTACATAATCGATTCCATTACCATATAACTATGATATACCTTTTCGCATCAGATCTACATGGAAGCTATAGTGCAACAGAGGCGTTGCTCACTCGCTTCCAGGAGCTCGGGGCTCACAAGCTCATCCTCCTCGGCGACCTCTTATATCATGGGCCGAGAAATCCCCTTCCCGACCAGTATACCCCGAAAAAGGTAAGTATGCTACTAAATTTGTATGCAAAATCGATTATTTGTTTACGTGGTAACTGTGAAGCAGAAGTTGACCAGACAATGCTGGAGTTCCCTGTCCTCTGTGAATCCGCCTGGATGCACATCGAAGGAGTAGATTTTTACCTGCACCACGGACACGCTCCCCTTCCCCCACTTCCTGCACACACTGTGATAGCCAGCGGGCATACTCATACCCCACGCCTTGCACAAAGTGATGGGCATATTTGGGTTAACCCTGGCTCAGTAGCTCTGCCGAAAAACGGATATCCTCCTTCCTATATCGTCTACTCGGAAAGAATCTTCACCCTCTATACATTGGATGGAAAAACGGAGTTGGAAAAGTTACGGCTGTCGCAGTAGCTGTGTCTAAGGACTGCGTTGGGCACTCACACCAGCAAAGCGGTACCCATATCCGCGGACTGTCTCAATCCATCGAGGTCCCATCGGACCAATCTTTGCTCGAATGTTCTTGATATGGGTGTCGACAATTCGGTCATAGGACTCAAAGCTATAGTCAAAACAGTTCTCAAGGACCTGGCTTCGGGTTATGAGGATGCCGCTATTGCTCACCAAATAGCTCATAATCCTCCATTCAGCTGCGGTGAGGCTGATCGCCTCGCCGTCGATTGAGAAGGTATGGGAGACCTCATCGAGCTTCAGCTTCGATTTTCCTAGCTTCCACACCGTTGCACTGCTGGAGGCTGAAGCGCTGTAATCGATGCGACGGAAGAGTGCATTGACCCGCAAAACCAGCTCCTTGGTGGAGAATGGCTTACAGATATAATCATCTGCACCGAGCTCAAACCCGAGGATTCGGTCGCTCTCACTGCTACGGGAAGTGACAAAAAAGACTGGGAAGGTGTGCGTCTGTTGCAATTTCTTTAAAAAAGAGAAGCCATCGCCGTCGGGGAAGTGCACCTCGATCAACAAGAGATCCGGCGTCTGCCTACCGAGGGCAAGTTGCAACGCCTGTAACTCCTCAAAGCCATGCACTTCGTACCCATTCAACTCTAAATACTGTACCACCGCTTCACGGTCTTCATCGACCATATCCGCTACATAGACAACCCGCATCCTGTTTCCTTTCCACTCTTCTCACTCAGTGTGGTGTTTGAAGAAATTCTCCATAAAACTTCACACCATCTTCATATGAATGAGGGTGTATCAGTATACTGTGAAGTTTGTGCTAATTCAAACACTTTACGAATTATTATTCAGTCCGGTGCAATCTTCCCATGTGCTGTTGCAAGCCCGCGGTACTCCGACTACACTTTAGCAATGGAACGAAAGCTCCCCCCTACCCTTATCGCAGACGCACTCATCTTCCTCTTGCTCAGCAGCTTGGTGATTTTCATCAGCTTCGCCGCTGTAGGGTCAGGCAGCGGATACTTGGCGGTACAGACACCCAGCGATACCTATCGCTACAGCCTTGCCACCGATCAAGTGGTGAGCGTTGTTGGCCCCTTAGGGGAGACACAGATAGAAATACGCGGTGGCGCTGCGCTGATTATCAACTCCACCTGTCCGACGAAGAGTTGTACCTTACAAAAACCCATCAGCTCTTCAGGCAAATGGATCGCCTGTTTGCCCAACCAGATACTTTTAACAATTGTCGGCTCACACCAGGAGGTGGAAGTAGATGATGTCGCGCACTGAACGCAAGGTAGCTTTCATCAGCGCTACCACCCTCCTCTTTAGCACCTTGGAGTTCCTCATCCCCAAACCCTTGCCCTTTTTGCGCTTGGGGCTTGCCAACTTACCGCTCTTGATAATCCTGCCGATTGTCGACTTCAAAACCTACCTTGCAGTGCTCCTTTTAAAGGTTATCGGCCAAGGGATGGTCAGCGGCACCCTCTTCTCCTACCTCATCCTAATCTCCTTGGCGGGAACGTTCACCAGCGGAGTTGCGATGTATGCTACCAAGCGGGTGCTTAAAGACCGCGTCTCGCTCTTAGGGTGCTCGCTGATCGGAGCGTTTGTCTCCAACCTCAGTCAGCTCGCAGTCGCTGCTTTGATCGTCTACGGCAAAAGTATCTGGATTGCAGCTCCCTTGATGCTCGGCTTAGGGCTTGTCAGCAGCTTCGGCCTTGGGGTGCTCGCCGAGTATTTCTGGCGCAAGAGCAGCGCTGTTGCCCATCTTGCGGACGATAGCCTCGACTTAGGAATCCCCTATCTTGCAGAGCGAGAGCATGCCAAGCTCGCCAGCCTTACCGCCCTGCTCTCCATCATCGCCATCATCGCGTCGCGCAACCTCCTGCCCTTGATAGGGATCACGCTCTTGATGTTCGGTATGCAAGCAGCGTGCCGGAGGAAGATCCGCATCGGACCGCCGTTGATGCTCATCTCCTCGCTGATCATCGTGAGCTTCCTCGAACCCAATGGAAAGGTGCTTATGACCTTCGGCAAGTTCGTCCTCACCGAGACCGCCTTGGAGGTCGCCCTAATCAAGGCGCTGCGCCTCATCTCCTTAATCGCAGCGAGCCAGTGCTTGGTACGCAGCAATCCACCGCTGCGTGGTAGCATTGGCAGGGCTCTGCTGTTAACCCTCGCCTACTTCAACCTTTTGACCACCTCCTATACTGAACGCAGTGGCAAGCTCTTAGAGCGGGTTGACCAAGCGCTCATAGAGAGCGCAGCAGGCACCCGAGTCCTCTCTGTTGCCCAGCCCAAGTCGATTAACACCGCAATGGTCCTCCTCTCTGGGATTGCGGTAATCGCCCTCTCTCTTATCAGTCGTTTCGCCCTAATCTAGGAGCGCTTGTTTTATCGGCTCTCCTTTCGCTACAATACAGCTATGCAAACACCTAAGCTCATTTGTATTGATGTCGATGGCACCTTGCTCGACCGCAAGCATGCCGTAGGGGATCGAACCAAGACTGCCCTCGCTGCGGCCATCGAAGCCGGCCATCATCTGGCCTTAGTCAGCGGCAGAAGCCCGCAGAGCCTCGGGGCGATCAAAGAGGAGTTAGCTCTCCCCTTGGCCTTAGGCACCTTCAATGGGGCGCTGACAATGGATAAAACCGATACCATCATCGACCAGCACCCGATTGAATACTCCATCGCACAGAAGCTCCTACTTGATCTAGAAGAGAGCGAGCTGGTTTTCTTCCTCTATACAAACTACCGCTGGTATGCCCATACACACACCACCTGGTTTGATAAGGAGGAGCGCCTCTCAAAGAGTAAAGGGACTATTACCTCCCTCACCGAGTTAGAGGAGCACCTCAGCGGTGAAGAGCAGCCGTACAAGCTGCTGGCGATGCACGAAGATCCTCACTATATTGAAACGAAGACCAAGCTGCTGCAGAAGACCTATGGAGATGAGATCAATATCTTCACCTCCCACCCTAACTACATTGAGAT
>DASRNL010000021.1:0-2070 GCA_035647415.1 Sphaerochaeta sp.
GATGTTCTTCGGCCGCAAGTACGGCTACCTGGTACACATCACCCCCAACGACTTTAAGCTCTTAACCGGTGTGTTGGTCATTGTAAGCCTATTTGTCGCCCAGACGCGCAGCGCTGCTTCCAGCGCTGGAGCTCGACGCAAAGCCATCGCCCGTTCAGCAAGCCGTCACAACAACACCGAGGAGGGAAGCGATGCTTAAACTAGAGTCTATTACCAAAGTCTTCTACCCGGGAACGGTCAACGAGAATCTCGCTATCGACGATGTGAACCTCCATATCCGAGCGGGGGATATTATCTCGGTGGTCGGCTCCAACGGCAGTGGGAAGTCCACCCTCTTTAACCTTATCGCCGGCACCTACCCGGTGACCAACGGCAGGATGCTCTTTGACGGCAAGGATATCACCAACCGTCCAGAGTATCAGCGTGCAATGACGATGGGGAGGATCTTCCAAGATCCCACCAAGGGAACGGCAGCAAATATGTCCGTCGAGGACAATATGCTCACCGCTGAGACCAAGGGGATGAAGGGGCTGCGCATCAGTTTGAACAACAAGAAGCGCCGCTACTACCGCGAGCTCTTGAGCCTCATCGGCCTGGAGGATCGCCTCAAAGATAACGTCGGATTGCTCAGTGGCGGACAACGGCAGGCGCTCACCCTCTTGATGATGGTGATGAGCGAGCCAAAGCTCATCCTCCTTGATGAGCATACCGCCGCCTTGGACCCCCGCAATGCAGAGCTAGTGATGGGTCTCACCGAACGCTTTATCGAAGAGTACAGCCTCACCGCGCTGATGGTGACGCACAATATGCAGTTCGCTATCGAGTTCGGAAACCGTCTGATTATGATGGACGAAGGGGTGATTATCTTCGATGTCTCTGGCAGCGAAAAACAAGCGCTGACCGTCGAACAGCTGGTCCATCTTTTCAAGGATCTCCGCAATAAAACCTTTGCAAACGATGCGGCCCTTTTAACAAAGAGTTAGGGCACTTGAGCGAAGTATAAATACCCTCTACTATGGGCGTATGCAGCCCATCACAGCAGATCGGTCAGACCATATGTTTGACCGGCGGTTTCTCCTCGCTCTCATCATCCCTCTCTTCTTCGAACAGCTTCTAGCAGTGACCATCGGTATGGCAGACACGATGATGGTTGCCTCTGTTGGAGAGGCCGCTGTCAGCTCTGTCAGCCTCGTCGATGCGATCACCAACTTGGTGATCACGCTCTTTGCCGCCTTCGCCACCGGAGGGGCGGTCGTCGCCAGTCAATACCTTGGCCGAAAGCTCTACGTCGAAGCGAACCGTGCCGCAAAGCAGCTGCTGATGCTCTCCTTGGCGGTCTCTACCGGGCTTCTGCTCTTGGCGATGCCATTTCGCACCCCGATCATCCGCTTCATCTTCGGACAGATCGACGATACGGTGCTGCATTTCAGCTCCCAGTACTTCTTCTTCATCCTCCTCTCCTTCCCCTTTTTAGCGGTCTACAACGCCTCTGCGGCGCTCTTTCGTTCGATGGGAAACAGCAGAGTATCCTTGTGGGTAAGCGTGGCGATGAACCTCACCAATATCGGAGGGAACGCCTACTTCATCTTCGTGCAGAAGATGGGGGTTGCCGGAGCGGGGCTCTCCACCCTCTTAAGCCGGGTGCTCGGCGCGCTGATCATGCTGATTCTCATCCGCGGGGAGAGCAATCAGATTAGGGTCCGAAGCTTGCACCGTTTCCGCTTCCAGAAGGAGATGATCAGCCGGATCCTGAGAATCGGGGTTCCTACCGGTATTGAGAACTCCCTCTTTCACCTCGGCAGGCTCATCGTACAGACCTTTGTCTCGACCTTTGGGACAGCGGCGATCGCAGCGAATGCGATCTCCGGTACCGTCTCTTCCTTCATCAATATCCCCGGCTGGGCGATCAGCCTCGCCTCGATCACCATCATCGGCCAGGCGGTCGGAGCCCAACGCTATGATGAGGCGACCTACTGGGGTAAACGCCTCATCGGTATCTCCTACTTCCTCTTGGCAGTTCTAGCGATTCCAGGGATCTACTTCGCCCCCTTGATGGCCTCGCTCTTCAAC
>DASRNL010000022.1:0-8425 GCA_035647415.1 Sphaerochaeta sp.
ACTACGTTGATACCGAGGTTGTTCTTCCACTGTTGCTGGATGAACTCTGCAATCTGCTTATGCCCTTCGTCGGTGTTATAGAGCACCGGGACGGTGGGGAAGCCTGCTCCGTTGGGATAACCGGCTCTTGCCAAGAGATCCTGAGCTTCGGCGATCGCATCATCCATATTGTCGAAGGGGAACTCTAGCTCGTCGTAGCCTGCCATCGTGGGGACGATACCCCAAGCAGGAATCTGACCAGCTTTGAGAATTCCATCGACCAGCTCTTCACGGTCCACTGCGAGGGCGAGTGCCCGGCGAACCAGTGGGTTGTTCAAGGGAGCCTTCTCAGTCTGGAAGACATAGTAGTAGGTGGCCAGCTGCGGGGAGACCTGGAAGTCATCGCGCATCTGAGCAGCACTGATCTGATCCGGGGGTACGGTGGTCGCCCAGTCAAGTTCGCCGTTGAGGTACATATTGAAGTTGGTCGTCGAGCTGTCAGAGCTGTAGAAGATAACCTTATCCAAGCTCACAGCGTCGCGGTCCCAGTAGGTGTCGCTCTTAGTGGCGGTGATCGAAGTCTGTGCAACGCGGTCGCTTAAGACGAAGGGGCCGTTTCCGACAAAGTTCTCAGTATCGGTCCAGGCGGAACCATACTTTTCGATGGCGTGCTCAGGGACGATAGCAAAGCTAAAGTGTGCCAACGCATCAACTGCGTACGGCAGCGGTCCGATGAGGTCCATCTGGAAGGTATAGTCATCCAAGGCACGGATTCCCACTGCTTCAGGTCCAGCGAGGCCTTCGTTGAACTCTTCAGCTCCTACGAGGAACATGGCGGGGAACCATGCATATGGGCCACCGGTTGCCGGATCGAGGATACGGCGCCAGCTGTAGACTACATCATGGGCGGTGATCGGCTTTCCATCACTCCAGACAGCGTTCTTGCGTAGGTAGAAGGTATACTGAGTTCCATCTGCATTTGCTTCCCATCGCTCGGCAACGCCAGGTAGGGCAGTGGAGGTCTCAGGATCATAGGCGACGAGGCCTTCGAAGAGCGCCTCATAGATCCTATGCTCAGGTACACCTTGGACAAGTGCAGGGTCGAGGGACTCGGGCTCTGCACCGTTGGAGATGCGGAACACGATCTCATCAACAGCAGGGGGTGCCTCCACAACAACTGGAGGTGCCACAGGCTCGGCAACCGCTACCGGAGGTGCGGGAGGCTCTGCTTTGGGCGGTGCTGGAGCTTCTTTCTTCCCGCAGGAGAGAAAGAGAGTTCCGACAAGAAGCACACTCAGCAGGATAGCTAGAAACTTCTTCATAGACATATCTCCTTAAATTTACTTCGTATAGACGTTAAAAGTATCATACAGTACATTAAACCATGAATCGGAGAAAAACGCAAACAGCTTATCCGACTCAATGTATAAAAATCCATGGCCAATGCAGGCAAATTACGGTAATTATGGAGCTAGGAGGAGCGAGCGGTGTGGTATCAAGTGCAGGATACGGAAAAAGGCGTTCGGTATTGTATTCATTGGCACTCCACTCTGCTCTATGCACTCTTTGCATCCCTCTTTCTCTATCTCTTGCAGATGGGGGTCGCTGACGGCTCCTCATGGCTCTCGCTGGCTTTGATTATACTCCTTTTTTTGCTCTCGCTCGGCGGAGCACTCTATCGAGATAGTTGGTACTTTCTGCCAGCTGAAGAGTTGGTTATAACCACCTGGGGCTTCGGTCCTTTCGTCCGGCGCAACACGATCCAATTCTCTGTTATTGAGCGCCTCGATGTCACCCGTTTCTATAAGGGGAGCACCACCGATCGTTCACGCATCGGGCTCAAGCGTGCCACCGCGATGGTGAACTTTCGACTGATCTTAGTGGAGGGGGAGGAGCGGACAATCCAATTGGTCGGTGAACGTAAGTCTGCAGGGACCATAGCAGCAGCACGAAAGATCGCCGCAGCTACCGGTTTAGCGCTCTCCATCGATCGACCGAAGAACCGGGATACGCAGCTACGCCTCTCTGATCTCTGAGGCGGCCTTTTGGGCCTCCTCGAGGCTGATCTTCTCATAGGAACGCTCGCTGTCGTAGAGCCAGCAGGCGACTTCATGGTTTGCTTCGACCTCGAACATCGGCGGAATATGGCAGGAGCACCACGGCATCCGCTTCGGACACCGCTCGTAGAAGTAGCAGCCAAAGCGCTCGACATCCGGGGAGGGGACATCCCCACTGAGGATCACCCGCTGCCGCGATCGCTCGACCACCGGGTCGGGGATCGGAGCTGCGCTGAGCAGCGCCTGGGTGTAGGGGTGCAGTGGGTTCTCATAGAGGCGAACCGCCTCACTGACTTCGACAAACTTTCCTAAATACATCACCGCAATGCGCGATGAGATGTGTTGAATCACCGCCAGGTCGTGGGCGATGAAGATATAGGTCAGGCCAAACTCCTGCTGCAGGTCGTTGAGCAGATTGAGGATCTGACTCTGGATTGAGACGTCCAAGGCACTCACCGGCTCGTCGGCAAGGATAATCTTCGGATTGAGCGCTAAGGCTCGGGCGATGCCGATCCTCTGCCTCTGTCCCCCGCTGAACTCATGCGGGTAGCGGTTCTTAAAGAGCTTGTTCAGGCCCACCCGCTCCATCAAGTCTTCCACGCGACTCTCCATATCGAGCTTGCTCATCGGCTGATCGAGCAGGCCGCGACGGTTGTAGATCACCAAGGGTTCGGCGATGATCGAGCGCACCGTCATCCTCGGATCGAGCGAGGCGTAGGGGTCCTGGAAGATCATCTGCATCTCGCGCCGGGCGCGGAGCATCGTCTGCTTATCGGCTTTCACCAGGTCGATCCCATCGAAGATGACGCTGCCGGCGGTAGGTTTGTGCAGCTGGCTGATCGAACGCACCGCGGTGGATTTACCACAGCCGGATTCGCCGACAATGCCGAGGGTTTCGCCGGGGTAGAGGTCAAAGCTGATCCCATCGACGGCGCGGACTGCCCCGCTTTGGCGCTGCAAGAGCCCGCCTTTGGTGATCGGAAAGTGCTGTTGTAACTCCCGTACTTGGAGGATCGGTTCTCGCTTCTCACTCATAGCTGCGCTCCTTCTCATCGACGTAGAGCCAGCAGCTCACCTCATGACCTGCCCCGAGGTCTCTAAGCGGAGGGTAGGCGTGCTGACAGATCTCCATCGCCTTCTCACACCGTGGGTGGAAGGGACAGCAGGGCGGCAGGTCGATGACGTTCGGCGGTTGGCCCTCGATAGAGAAGAGGCGTTTGCCCTTCTGGGTGGTGTCCATCCTCGGGACACTCTTGATCAAACCCTCGGTGTAGGGGTGAGCAGGCTCAGCGTAGAGGACTTCGGTGGGGGCGCGTTCGACAATCTTGCCGGCATACATCACACAGACGTGGTCACACATCCCTGCCACCACCCCTAGGTCGTGGGTGATGAGGATCACCGCGGTTCCCATCTGCTCTGAGAGGGTGGAGATCAGCTCGAGGATCTGGGCTTGGATGGTGACGTCCAAGGCAGTGGTCGGTTCATCGGCGATGAGGACCTTCGCATTGCAGGAGAGCGCCATGGCGATCATCACCCGCTGGCGCATCCCGCCGGAGAACTGGTGTGGGTAGTCCCGTACTCGGTTCTCAGCGTTGGGGATTCCCACCAAGCGCAGCATCTCTATCGAGTGCTCTAGCGCTTCTTTTTTGCTGAGCTCCTTGTTGTGCAGCCGCAAGGTTTCGATCATCTGGGTGCTGATTCTGAGGAAGGGGTTGAGGCTGGTCATCGGGTCCTGGAAGATCATCGAGATCTTCGCTCCGCGGACCCTGCGCATCTCCCGCTCGCTATAGGCGAGGATATCTTCACCTTCGAAGATCGCCTCTCCGCCTACTATCCGACCCGGAGGGGAAGGAATCAGGCGCATAACCGAGAGGTTGGTGACGCTCTTGCCACTGCCGCTTTCGCCGACAATCCCTAAAGTCTCCCCCTCATGGAGCTTGAAGGAGACCCCATCGACTGCCTTTACTATACCTGCATCGGTCTTAAAGTATGTCTGTAATTCCTTCACTTCGAGGACTACATTTGCATCGGTTCGTTTGTTCATCACGTCCTCCTACAGTAGGTTTTTCGACTGCGGGTCAAAGGCGTCACGGAGCCCGTCACCGAAGAAGTTCATGGCGAAGAGGAAGATCGTCATAGCGACCGCTGGGTAGATGAGCTTCCACGGGTAGAGGGTCATACCATTGACTGCATCCCCTACCAGCGATCCCCAGGAGGCAAACGGTGCTTGAACCCCAAGGCCGAGGAAGGAGAGGAAGGACTCCTGCATGATGAAGGCAGGGACCCGGAGGGTCGAGTAGACGATGATCACCGAGAGCGAGTTGGGGACCATGTGGCGGAAGATGATCCGTCCGGTGGAGGCTCCCATGCTCCGAGCTGCTTCGACATACTCGCTATTTTTTAAGCTCATAATCTGACCGCGGACCATCCGAGCGACGGTCAGCCAGCTCACCAGAGCTAAGGCGACAAAGAGGTTCATGATATTGCGTCCGAAGATCGCCATGAAGATGATCACCAAGAGCATATATGGCAGGCCATACATAATATCTACAATCCGCATGAGGATGAAGTCGACCTTACCGCCGACGTACCCGGCGATCGCACCGAGGATGATCCCGATCAGAACACTGGTCAACGATCCGATCAGACCGATGGCGATGGAGACCTGCCCACCGTAGATGATGCGGCTGAGCATATCCCGCCCGCTATAGTCGGTGCCCAGATAGTAGCGCCGCTCATGTTTCTTGGTAGCGGTGATTTCAGCGCTGATCTGCTCGTTGATATCGACGCTGCGGTCGATGGGGAATTGGGCCCGTCCTTCGGCGATCTCTCGTTTGAGATCCCGCTCCAGGGTGCGGGTGATGGTGGTGCGGATCTTCCCGAGAACGTTGGTCTTGCCGAGCTGCTCGATCCCCTTCTCACCGAAGCTCTGCATCTCCAGGTCCAAGTTCGCCCGGTACTCCTCCTCGCTGAGGTCTGGGGTGGCTGCCTTGAGGTTGTTGAGCACCTGGCTCCGTATCTCTGTATCGACCTGCTCGGCGATGATCGATACATCGAAGGCGAGCATGTCTGCGTAGATCTGTAGGACCTCAGCAAAGGTCATCTTATCGAGGTTCTGTTTCTTAGCGCTCTCGCTATCCTGGTAGAAGACCCGATCGACATTGATGAGGAACTCCGTGTCGATCTTCTCCTGCAGGCGATCGATGGTCCGCTGATCCGCTGCATTGAAGGTGAAGGTGCCCGCTTGCAGCTGCCTCTCTCCCTCGGCGAAACAGAAGTTCCAGACCTTGTTGGTCTCGTTGTCTGCAATCCACTGCTTGATCTGTGCCGACTCTTCCTCGGTCACCACCAACGATCCTGACCGCCATGCTTTAAAGTAGAGGTCTTTGAGGCGGTCCTCCAGCATCAGCGTTCCTGCATCCTTGGTGAAGGACGGCGGCAGATGCCGATGATCGAGGATGATCTGATGGTAGGGGTGGATTGGAAGAAAACCTGCAAAGGCTGCCAAGAGGGAGTAGAGGATGACTACAATCATTCCGGCTACTGCCATCTTGTTCTTCTTCAGTCGTCGCCACGCATCCTTGGTGAGGCTGTTGCCTACCACCACCTGGTCGAACTCGTTGACGATCTGTTCTTTCTTACTGGTGTGAGTAACTGCCATCATCAACTCCTATTTGTAGGTGATGCGCGGATCAAGCTGCGCATAGACCAGGTCGACAACAAAGTTCATAAAGATGAGGATCGCTGAGTAGACGATGACCACTCCAACGATCAGGGTATAGTCTCGGTTGAAGGAGCTCTGTACGAAGAACTTCCCTAGGCCGGGGACCCGGAAGATCTGTTCTACCACAATCGAGCCGGTGATAATACCGGCGAAGGCGGGGCCGAGGTAGCTGACTACCGGCAGCATCGCCCCCTTCATCGCGTGCTTGAAGATAATCGTGGTGCTCCGCATCCCCTTGGCTTTGGCGGTGCGGATATAGTCGCTACGCAGCGTCTCAAGCATCGAGGAGCGCGTCAGGCGTGCGATATCAGCGAAATAGGCAAAGGAGAGGGAGACCGCTGGCAGAATGACTGACTTCCACCCCTCTCCGGTGGTGTACCAGCCGCTGGTCGGCAGCCACTTGAGCTTCATCGAGAAGATCAACTGTAGGATCGGGGCGATGACAAAGAGCGGGATGGAGATACCGATGACCGCCACCCCCATA
Source organism: Sphaerochaeta sp. (assembly GCA_035647415.1). GTDB lineage: Bacteria > Spirochaetota > Spirochaetia > Sphaerochaetales > Sphaerochaetaceae > Sphaerochaeta. The sequence goes on from DASRNL010000022.1 coordinate 6,245, forward strand.
CTCAGGTAGTCCACCCACGAGTTTTGCTTTACCGCTGCGATAATGCCAGCGGAAATCCCGAAAGTCAGCGCGATCGCCATCGCCCAAAGTCCGAGGACGATCGACTTGGGCAAGCTGGTGAAGATATAGTAGTTAACATCGTAGTCTTTATACTTAAAGGAAGGTCCTAAATCCCCCTGCAGCACGTTGAGCATATAGCGGGCATACTGCTTGATAAGCGGCTCATCGAGGTGGTATTTGGCCTCGATATTCTTCTTGATCACCTCGGGGAGGTTGCGCTCTGAAGCAAACGGGCCGCCCGGGGCGATCCGGACGATGAAAAAGCTCAAAGTGATGATGATTAAGAGGGTAGGGATGATACCCAATAGCCGATTAACAATATATTTAGTCATGTAAGACCTCTAACGAAAAGTAAAGTTGCATGGGTCGTGGTATCGCAGATGCCGCAGGCGCACACAGTGGTTTCGATACTACACCATGCTGTATAATTATGCAAGAATTATGAATCCATCTCTGAATTGTAAACGGGAGAAGATCCTCGTGCCCCTAGTAGGAATCCTCTCCTAAAATATGATAGGCTCTCTAGCAGCAAAGGAGTCAGTATGAGACGCGTATACATAGAGAATCTCGGGTGTTCAAAGAACCAGGTGGATGCCGAAGTGCTGCTAGCCTGCCTCGCCGACTCCTTTGAACAGAGCGAGTTTGCCGACGAGGCGGATCTGATCATCGTCAACACCTGTGGGTTCATCGAGGGCGCTCGAGAGGAGTCGCTTGAGACCTTCTTTGAGCTCTATGATCTCAACCCTGATGCCAAGTTCATCTTCAGCGGCTGTATGGCCCAGCACTATAGCGAGGAGCTTGCCGAGGAGCTCAGTGAAGCTGCTGCGATCTTTGGCAACCGAGACCTTGGGCAGATTTCTAAGGTCGTCGAGCGGGTCTTTGCCGGGGAGCGGGTGGTTGCAGTTCCCCCCTACCTCGCTGATGCTGCCGATGACACCTACGAACGTGATACGCTCTTAAACTTCCCCGGCTCTGCATACGTCAAACTCAGCGAGGGGTGCAACCACCGCTGCTCCTACTGTGCGATTCCACTGATCAGAGGGAACCTCCGCAGCCGTCCGAAGGAGCAGATACTCAGTGAAGTAGCCGCCCTGCTTGCTGAAGAGGTGGTGGAGATCAACCTCATCGCCCAGGATCTGGCCTCCTATGGCACCGACCTCTTTAGTGGAAAGAGCTGCTTTATGGAGCTGCTTAGCGAGCTGGTTGTTCTGGTGGACAACCGTGCATGGATCCGCCTCCTCTACATCCATCCTGATACCTTCCCCGCTGAGTTGCCTGCCTTTATTGCTGCTAACCCTGCGGTGCTCCCGTACTTTGATATCCCCTTCCAGCACGCCAATACGGCGGTCCTGCGCTCGATGGGGCGTAGTGGCACCCAAGACTCCTACCTCTCTTTGATCGCCGATATCCGCTCTACCCTCCCTGATGCAGTTTTCCGCTCCACAATTCTTTTAGGGTATCCCGGAGAGGATGAAGCGTCCTTTACCGAGGTCCTCGACTTCCTTGCAGCGGCACAGCTGGATTGGGTCGGCTCCTTCATCTATAGCAGGGAGGAGGGGACCAAGGCTGCGAAGCTCGTAGAGAGTGAGGCGGCATATAGAGAGGGCGTTGCCGAGGCTCAAGCGCGCAAAGAGCGCCTAGAGATCCTCCAGAGCAGGATTACCAGAGACCGTCTGACTCGCTTTATCGGCAGAGAGGTCGATGTCCTCATCGAGGAGCTCATCGAAGGCGAGGAGCTGGCGATCGGTCGCTTTTGGGCGCAAGCCCCGGAGGTCGACGGCTTGATCGTCGTAGTGGGGCGTGATCTGGTCCCCGGGACGGTTGTGCGTGCAGGTATCAGGGCGGTCAACGGTATCGACTTAGAAGCGATTCCACTGCAAGGAGCCTCAGATGTCTAATAGTGATCACTACCTAGAGAGTTTGAATGGACCGCAGAAAGAGGCAGTCCTAGAGAACAGCCGCCCGCTCTTAGTCCTCGCTGGAGCAGGCAGTGGGAAGACTCGGGTGATCACTACCAAGATCGCCTATGCGATCGAGGAGCTGGGCATCGCCCCCTGGCAGATCCTCGCGGTCACCTTCACCAACAAGGCTGCCAACGAGATGCAGGGGCGGGTCGTAGAG
>DASRNL010000023.1:0-6064 GCA_035647415.1 Sphaerochaeta sp.
TCGATATGCGGTTCTAGTGCATTAAAGTCGTATGATAAAGTATTTTGTTTAAACATCTGAAAACTCCTTCGTTTCAATCTCCTAGCTTCTTGCTAGGTAAATACACTATACCTCTTTCTGGCACATATGTCAATAGCAATACAATTGTACGCAATATAGTTTCCAGCACGTTGCTATTCCTCTTTACCTTTTCTTGGAATTCGGGTAGCGTACTAGCTGTTCGCCCCAATAGCTCAGTAGGATAGAGCAACTGCCTTCTAAGCAGTAGGTCAGAGGTTCGAGACCTCTTTGGGGTAGCAGCGGCCGCTATTTTTGTGGCCGCTCTCTTTTTCCCACTACCGTACTAGGAATTATTACTTTATATTGCTAATATAAGCAAATACAGAACTATTCTTGATGAAATGGTCCTATTTCTCGTCAGACTGCTTGACAGGGGGTGGGAAACATTCATAATGCAATTGTTCGAATCGGTCGTAGCTGTGCAAGTGAGCAGCAAGCCGGAGGGAGGGAAGCAAAAAGATTGAAAGGTGTTGATATTACTGTTGAGCAGGTTACCCGTGCCTATGGAGACTTCAAGGCACTCGATGATGTTAGCGTAACCATTGAAAAAGGAGAGTTCTTCTCCTTGCTCGGCCCTTCAGGATGTGGGAAAACCACCCTGCTAAGGATCATCGCTGGGTTTGATTACCCGGATACGGGAAGTGTAGCGTTTGATGGTAAGGACGTCCTCTCAGTTCCACCAGAGCGAAGGCAGTCCAATACAATCTTTCAAACCTACGCCCTCTTCCCCCACCTGAGTGTCTATGAGAACGTCGCCTTCCCCCTGCGCCTTAAGCGTGTGGCCAAGGAGACGATCGATAAAAAAGTCAAAGAGTACATCCACCTCGTACAGCTCGAAGAGCACCTCTATAAGAAGCCGTCGCAACTCAGCGGTGGACAGAAGCAGCGGGTAGCGATCGCCCGTGCGCTGATCAACGAGCCAAGCGTGCTCTTGCTCGACGAGCCCCTCTCTGCCTTGGATGCCAAGCTCAGACAGAACCTGCTCATCGAGCTGGACCATATTCACGACCAGGTCGGTATCACCTTCATCTACGTCACCCACGACCAGAGCGAAGCGCTCTCGGTCAGCGACCGCGTTGCGGTGATGAACAAGGGCAAAATTCTACAGATTGGCTCCCCCTATGAAATCTACGAGGCTCCTGCGACCCGCTTTGTCGCAACCTTCATCGGTGAGACCAATATCTTCGGCTGCACGATACTCAGCTGCGAGCCCTACGGAGATGAGTACCTCTTACACGTCGATGTTCCCGAGCTTGGAACAACGATTCTCGTCACCGACTGGGATCCACTTCCGGTAGGAGCGAAGATGGACTTCACCGTCCGTCCGGAGAAGGTGCGGATTACCCGTGCTATTCCTAAGAACCTTAAAAGCGAAGTGAACATGCTCAAAGGGGTGGTAGACGAGCCAGTATACAGCGGCTTCCAATCCAAGTTCTACGTCAAACTTGATGAGAGCGAATCGATTATGAAGGTCTATAAGCAGCACACCGCCTTCTTAGATGATGGGCCAGATATCGAGTGGCTCGATGAGGTCTACGTCAGCTGGCACGCTGATGACGGCTACCTCGTAAAGGATACCAGCCAATGAGACCGGCGTTGAAGCCTCGACAGCGGGAGCAGCTGCTCGGCAGCCTCTACGGCTGGCCGATGGGAGGTTGGTTCACTCTCTTCTTCACCGTCCCCTTGGGGATAATCATCCTCTATAGCTTTCTGAAGCGTGGGCTCTACGGCGGGGTGGAGTTTGAGTTCTCCCTCAACGCCTACCGGCAGATGTTCAACCCGAGCTTTGCGATGGTGGTAGTACGCACCACATGGATCTCAATCCTCGCAACGGCGATTTCAATCCTTCTCGCGCTACCCTGTGGCTATGCGATGGCCCGCTCACGCCATCAGACGCTCTTGCTCTTTTTGATCATCATCCCCTTTTGGACCAACAGCTTGATCCGCATCTATGCGTGGATCTTCATCCTCTCCACCGAGGGACTCATCAACACCGTCCTTTTGAAGATCGGGCTTGTCGATGAGGGGCTACAGCTGATCTACAACAACGCTGCGGTGACCTTGGTGCTCGTCTATATGTACGTACCCTTTGCCATCCTTCCAATCTTCACCACCATCGATAAGTTTGACTTCTCCCTGCTCGACGCAGCGAGGGATCTTGGAGCGACGAAGTTTGAGTCGCTGATGAAGGTGATGATGCCCAATATCCGTAGCGGTATCAACACCGCTTTGGTTTTCACCTTCATTCCGATCTTTGGCGCCTATACCGTACCGCTCTTGGTCGGAGGAAAGGACTCGACGATGATCGGCAATATCATCGTCGATCAGGTCTCCAAGACCCGCAACTGGCCGTTGGCCTCTGCGTTTTCGATGCTCTTGACCGTCGCCTCCTTGGTCGGGGTCTTCTGGATGCTCTATAGCAGCAAGCGTGAAGCGCTACCTGCACGGGAGGCAAAGACTCCACAGGCACTTGAGCGACGAGTGCGAGCTCACCACCGAGGCAGAGGAGGAGCACGATGAGAAAACAGAGCAAGCTCTCATTTTCCAACTTCATCTTAGTGCTGACGATTATCTTCCTCTTTATCCCCCTCTTCATCGTCACCCTCTTCTCTTTGAACAGCTCCCGAGGGATGCAGTGGGAGAGTGCGAGCCTCATCTGGTATCACCGCTTAATCTTCGATAGCCCTTCGCTGTGGCACGCCTTCCGTAACAGCATCATCATCGCCCTCTCCAGCTCCGCTACTGCAGTGGTTATCGGCTCCTTGGCGGCAGTAGGAATCAAGTGGTACCGCTTCACCGGCAAGGGTTATATCACCACCATCAGCTACCTGCCGATGGTTCTACCGGAGGTTATCATCGGTATCTCGATGCTGATCTTCTTCAGTGCGGTGAAGATGCGCCTGGGGATGTTTACCATCTTTGTCGCCCACACAACCTTCAACCTCCCCTTTGTCTTTATGCTCGTCACTGCACGGATGGATGAGTTTGACTACTCTACCGTCGAGGCTGCAAGAGATTTAGGAGCGACCGAACGCCAAACTTTGTTGAAGGTCATTATTCCTTCGATTATGCCCGCGATCGCCTCCTCGATGCTGATGTGTATCACCATGAGCTTGGAGGACTTTGTTATCACCTTCTTTGTCGCAGGTCCTGGCTCCTCTACCCTGCCCCTCTACGTCTACTCGATGATCCGATACGGGGTCTCCCCGGTTATCAATGCACTCTCGTTTGTGATGATCTTCGGTACGATGCTCATCGCATTCACCTTTAGAAAATTCCTAAAAGTTGTCGCTGCAAGCAGCTGACAAGGAGGTACCCATGAAAAAAAACCTACACAAAATACTCGTGGCTCTCGTGCTTATCGGCTCCCTTTTTGCCATCGGCGGCTGTAGCCGATCTGCCGATACGCTCCATCTCTATAACTGGACCTACTATACCCCCGATGAGATCGTTGAAAAGTTCACCGCTGAAACCGGAATCAAGGTGGTGATCGACAACTTCGCCTCCAACGAGGAGATGTTTGCCAAGATCATGGCAGGTGGAAACCACGGCTACGACATCATCTTCCCCTCCAGCGACTACACCTCGATTATGATTACCCAGGGGATGCTGGAGAAGATCGATCACGCATTGGTCCCCAACCTCCGCTACATCGACCCCTTAGTAGCCAGCAAGGCTGACTATGACCCCACTTTCATTTATTCTGTGCCCTACTTCATGGGTAGCAGCGGGATCGCCGTCAACACCGCCCGAGTCCCCGCTGACTATGCGCGCACCTGGGCAATCTTCGCCGATGAGCGCCTAGCGGGTAGGATGAGCCTCTTGGATGATATGCGGGAAGTGATGGGTGGTGCATTGAAACATCTGGGCTATAGCGGCAACACCAAGGACCCCGCTGAGCTCGATCAAGCGACCGCGCTGATCATCGACTCCTGGAAGCCCAACATCGTGAAGTTTGACTCCGAGAGCTTCGGCAAGGCCTTCAGTAGAAACGAGTTCTTTGTGGTACACGCCTATCCGGAGAATGTCTTCTTGGAGTTCCCTGAAGAGAGTTGGGATACTATCGACTTCTTCGTTCCCCCCGAGGGCGGGATGATGTATATCGATAATATGGTGATCCCCAAGGGAGCGAAGAATATCCCTGCTGCTCATCAGTTTATCAACTTCATCCACGAGCCAGAGAACCACGCGATCTTCTTAAAAGAGTTCAGCTTCCCCCCGACAACCAACACCGGAGCGGCAGTATATCTGGAGGGAGAGACCTTCTTCTTCAGCAGTGAAGATTTGGAGACAAGCGATAATATTATGGATCTCGGAGCTGAACTGGATCTCTACAACACCCGCTGGCAGAAAATTCGCTACGAGCAGTAACATCATCCTTAGACCTGCTTGTATTGTTGCTCCGCCCTCGCTGATCAGTGAGGGCGGTTCTCTGCTAAGAACTATATTGTTCAATTAGCTTCTGATTGAAATAGAGAAACTGTATAAAAACCTCTTGAGTACAACTCTCTCGGATACGGATGTACAGCATTCAAGTCATTGGGAATATCCGGTAAAAGAATTTTTGACATACCATCCTCCTCGTTCACAAACGCTCAATATTCTGTATGACTTGTTTGGTGAGAGATTATTGATCGAATTCTTGGTCTGACATAACCTCCCTCTCCCCATAGTGAAGGTGAATGCATGAGAATTTGCTGCTTGTAAGCGTTATCTCGGCCCTAACGAATTACAAAGTTCCGAGTATATGTTGTGCTTCTTCCTGCACCTTCTCGATGAATATACCCCTCTTCCACCAGTTTTTTCAGTGCTGCCTCTACTGAAGAGCTGCCAATGGTTGGACACCGTTCTAAGATTTGGGCTTTGGTGAAACTTCCAAGTGTTTTGTTTACCGCTGAGCGGACAATCTCATGGGAAGTTTCTTGCCGATCAACGGAGCTAAGCCGACTCTCTAGGTCTCGATAACTGTTTAATACAATTTTCAAAAAATACTTTATGAAGGGAGTATAGTCATTCTCCCCTTCATGCCACCCTATTGAAATTCTTCCAAGCACCTCATAGTAGGCTTGCTTTGTCTTTTCAATCCGCTGCTCGAGGCTGATATACTTGCCCACCATGAAATCGCTTTGATATAACAACAGCATAGTGAGCAATCGGCTCATCCGCCCGTTCCCATCGATGAATGGGTGAATGCATAAAAAGTCGCCAATGAAGACAGGAATCAAAATCAGGGGATCTAGTACCTGCGCTTGGAGGGCTTGTTCATAATTAGCACAGATTTTATCGATTGCCAATGGAGTTTCAAATGGAGTTGAGGGAGTGAAACGGATAGCGGAACTGTCATCTGCATATGCTTCACTGATGTAATTCTGCACACTCTTAAAGCTTCCTCCATACGTCTTTTCCGTATGAGCGAGCAAATACCGATGTAGTTGCAAAATTACTCCAGCAGTCAACGGTATGTGGGTATAGCTGTCGTGGATAATGGTAAGAATATCGCGATAGCCCGCTATTTCCTCTTCGTTTCGATCACGAGGTTTCGTCTGTTTGTTTACCAGTTGTTTTAATCGTGCATCTGAGGTGCCAATACCTTCAATCTTGTTTGAGCTGTCGGTACTTTGAATCTTTGCAATCTCGACAAGGCGCTGAAGTACAATCGGTTTTTGTTGCAGGTATACCTCTTGCTTCCCCTTGTACTCACGAATTTGTGCAATCAACGATACAACCTCAGCATCCCAGGTACTGTCCTTTAATGCTATATAATCGAACTGTCGCATTGTTCCTCCCAACCCTTTGCTTCTCTCCCATAACATACCTCATATTGGGAGATAATCAATCACTTTGGGAGAAACCTTAGTCAAGTCTGGAATGTTGGCGTGCTTTCTCTTTGGTGCATTTGACAAAAACTATATGATCTTCACGGCGATGATGGGCAAGCCACAGGTGGTTTTTGATCATCAGCAGTGAGATGGAGCTATACGGCAGTTTACTGCCACTACAATAC
>DASRNL010000024.1:0-2598 GCA_035647415.1 Sphaerochaeta sp.
GAAGAGATCCGTGATAAGGGCTTACAGCCCAACCTGCAACTGCAGCTCAGTGCCACCCATCAGCTGCTGAGCCTCCTCTATGCACTGGCAGCAAATACCAACGTCACTGAGCAGTGGCGGGGGGATCACCGCCTCGAAAAGGCGATTCACTATATGCAGGAACACCTCTTCTGTTCCATCACTTTGGAGGAGGTTGCCACCCATGTTGGGCTCAACCGTTCCTACTTTGCACGGCTTTTCAAGACCAAGATGAACACCACCCCGATGCGCTACTACAATGCCCTGAGGATGGAAGCGGCACGTGCCTTTCTTACCAGCACCGATCTCTCCATCAAGGAGATCGCAGAGAAGCTACAGTTCTGCTCCGAGTTTCACTTCTCAAAGCGTTTCAAGGAGACCAGTGGACAGAGCCCCTCCTCCTACCGAAGCACCCACCTGCAGCGCATCGGCAGTCGATAGTTCTAACAATTACGCTTACGTCAGAGGTACCCGATCATACCAGCACTGTCTTTTGTCAGAGCAGTGGCGACTTTTCTGGGTCGGCATGCAAAAGAGCAGATACGGTAGGGCAAACGAACATTTCTATTGTCAGAAGCAGATCAGCTGATGCAATACAGTGGACATACTCTGATGTGAGATGTTAGAAGTTTCGCAAAAAACTTTGCACATCTTGCAACATATGACAACTGCAACTTGTTGTACTACAATAATTTATAAAACTTTTCCTTGACAGCTTCTTACATCCAACATAACCTATACATGCAGGATGAGAAGGGGGAAGGATGAAGAAGCAGATAGTATATCTTTTGGTACTGTTGCTAGTCTTAGGATTCAGTTTCCCCCTGCTCGCACAACAAATACCAGTGGGAGAGACGGTAGTGCTGTATTTGAAGGGATATATTCCTCCCAGCACATCGATTACGTTCTCCGGACAAGAGCTGATCATCAGCTCAAGCGCCGATGACTTCACCTACTCCGTCACGGAGTATGGAGAGATACAGCTGCTGAATGTTGTCGCTAGATAGATCGCTGAGCGTGTTCGGACAACCCGCTTGCACAGATTGAGGCCAGTGCTTGGCAACAGGCACTGGCTTCCTTTAGGTATAGACCTCTTTGGCGAAGGGTATCGAGGCCATCGCACCGGGGCGACTGACGGTGATGCTCGCAGCACGAGTCGCCCAATAGAGGCTATCGGCTACGGTATCCCCCCGTCCAAGGCTAGCAAGGAAGTAGCCGATGAAGGTATCCCCTGCTGCGGTGGTATCGACCACAGCCACCGGATGGATCGGCTGATGGAGCACGGAGGTACCATCGCTATAGTAGGAACCCCCCTCGCCGACGGTCAACAGGATCTCAGAGTCCGGGTAGCGCAGCGTGAGTGCAGAAAGCAGAGCTTCAAAGTTCGTATCGGCGTCCATGCCGGCGAGCCCCGCCGCCTCTAGCTCATTTACTACCAAGAGGTCAACGAGCTCCAGTGGCAGGGTGAGGACCGCCGGGTCAAAGGGGGCGACATTCATGCAGATCCGCATCCCTTTTTGCTTCGCTTCTTCGATCAAATAGTCTGTGTGGGCGATCTCGTTCTGTAGCACCAGCATATCCGAGGCGGTAAAGTCGGCGAGGGTCGCATCGATCTCCTCTCGGGTAATCGCCATATTGCCTCCGCCGTAGAGGATGATCGCATTCTGTCCGGATCGGTCGACCTGGATCAGCGCTTGGCCGGTGGCCCCTTCGTAGGTTCGCACATAGCGAGTATTCACCCCCCAGCTGGAGAGCAGTTCGAGCAAAAAGTCTCCATCGCTGCCGATTTTTCCTGCATGGTAGACTTCTGCACCCGCCTTTGCTAAGGCGGTCGACTGGTTCGCTCCCTTGCCCCCTGCCCCCTTCTCCAGTGAGCTAGAATGCAGGGTTTCCCCTCCTTTGAGGATATGGTCGACGGTGAAAATCAAGTCGATATTGGTCGAGCCGTAGGTAAGAAATCGCATGAGTCCTCCTCTTAGAGCAGTGGGGCTGCCAAGCGTAACGCGGTACCCATAAGTCGGCTATACCACTTACGCTTGCGTAAAAATTCCATATCGATCCGCTGGCTGATCGCCAAGGTATGGTGCATATCCTCGTAGACCTTACGGATTACCGATGAGCCGTAGAAGACCACCCCGTTTTCGAAGTGGAGGTAGAAGGAGCGGTAGTCCATATTGATCGTTCCGATAATCGCCACCCGATCATCGCTGACAAACATCTTGGCGTGGATGAACCCAGGGGTGTACTCATAGATCTTCACCCCAGCTTCAATCAAGGATCTATAGTAGGAGCGGGTGACAGAGAAGACGTACTTCTTATCGGGGATGTGGGGGGTGATGATCCGCACATCGACCCCGCTTTGAGCGGCGATCTTCAAGGCGGTGATCATCTCATTATCCAAGATCAGGTAGGGGGTGGTGATCCAGACATACCGCTTGGCGGTGTTGATGATCTGGATATAGGCGTTCTCCGCCACATTGTCATCATCCAGGGGGTTGTCGCTGAAGGGCTGTACAAACCCATCGGTCTGACCGGTGATCGTCGGTGAGTGGGCGGCGAAGTCTTCGCTCTTGCCGGTAG
>DASRNL010000025.1:0-7553 GCA_035647415.1 Sphaerochaeta sp.
CCTGCAGCAAGGTGGGAGAAAAGAGCGATTAGATCAACTACTTGCTGAGAATACAGACCTCTCTGTTGCCTACATTCTCTTAGAGCAATTGAAGCTTGCCTTCGAAGAGACAAATCCATTCTCATTACAGTTTGGCATGCAACAATGGTTGCAGTTGGCTCGACAAAGCTCCACGCAAGAGATACTCACCTTTGCAAATACAATAGAAAGTCGCATGGAAGGAATAGTGAACCATGCTGAGCACCCGATAAACTCAGGGAAGCTGGAAGGAACCAACAACTTGATAAAGACCATCCGCAGGCAAGCCTATGGATTCAGAGATACGGAATATTTCTTTCTAAAGATAAAGGAAGCAACCAGTAGGCCTAAGCAAAATTACAAATCCCACAAGTTTCTGAATTGAGCCTCATTTTCTGTTCCCACCTCTGTTTGTGGACTCTGTAGGTCTTTGCTAAAGAACAGGCTCCTTCTCCGATTGGAGCAGGAGCCTGATAGCAGTAGCATCGTCCTCTTACATGTTGAAGGCAAACCCAAATGAGAGGTAGGAGGTCCGCTGATAGAAGTAGTTCAAGAGTGGGAACCGTCCGTCGTGGTAGGAGAAGTGAAGCATCCCTTTCCCACCGGTTTGCATATCCAACAACTGAACTCCTGCGGCGATGGTGTACTCCAGCTCCCAAGGGTTCTTTGCATCGTATAGGCCCGGTTGATGCTTGGTCTGTCCATCTTGGTGAAGGACAAGGTCAAAGGCTGCAAACCCTGCTCCGACGAAGGGGATACCGAAGGTATACTCCACACCGGTGTTGATAATCCACGCCCTAAAGGAGTCAGCAAAGTCAGTGGTAGCGATCTTCTCACGCCCTGCCTCCTCCTGGTGCAGTGGTTTGCCACTGGTTCGCTTGATGATATGCCAAGGGATATGTACTGCAGGATGCATCCAGGTGTTCGACATCGGCAGATTGGCTTCTGCGTAGATACGTAGCGGTGCAATCGGGGTGGCCGAAAGACCAAAGTGGAGGTTGTTATCCCGCACATACTCAATCGGTTTTCCTGGTGCACTGCGCTGTTTCTCAAGCGCCTCATCACCATAATGGCCGCTATAGTGCTTCAAACCGACCCGCAAGGAGACCATCTCAAAGAGTCTGCTCTGCATACCGATGAAGTAGATACCATCAAATCCAAGGTTGCCAGCACCGCCGAAGCCCTGGAAGATACTGTTGATAGCCGCTTGGAGACCAAACTCTACCTCAGCTGATTTGTATCCGAAGCGCAAGGCGCCAATGTTTACTCCAGTTTTGAGGTGGAGGTACATCTTCTCATCGGCATACTTTGTAGGAGAATCATAGAGATCCACGTCATGGTAGGTACCATCATTCTGCTGTGCGTATCGGATGAAGCGAGGCTGCCCCTCAGTTATGAAGAGCATCTTCAACTCGGACTGCCCCGAGTAAGGGTTCGCAAGAGATTCGGGGAAGAGGGAGGTGGAGTGGAACCAAGAGAACCGGAATCCTTGGCTATCTGCACCCACCAAGGATGCCATACAGAGCAAAATTAGTACGATAGTTGTAGCGATTCGTTTCATAGTATATATCCTTTAATTATCCACTGATTCCCAAGCCGATGACGACGTATTTGCTTCGCTGGAAGAAGTAGTTCAAGAGGGGGAATCTCCCGTCATGGTAGTTGACTTCAAGGCGGAACTTTCGTTCGTTATGCCCAACACCGAACTCAAACCCAGCGCCAACGGTGTACTCAAACTCCCAAGGATTCTTTGAATCATAGCCACCTACTTGGTGGAGGGTCTTTCCATCTTGGTGGGCCTGTATTTCACCTGCGACAAAGAGAGATCCTAGATCAAAGACTGGTTGCCGCAGCTCCCCTCCCGCTTGGAATCTCCAGGCTTTATAGGCAGGGTCGTAGGAGGTGAGACCGGTGATTCCCTCCTGGCCAGTCATGTTCTGGAATTGGTCGACCTCTCCACTGCCTGGGCGCAGAACATAGGGAGGAACGTGGATGCCTGGGCGGATCCAAGCTCGCTTCATCGGCATCTCTGCGATGAGGTAGAAGCGATATTGCTCGGTAGGTTCAACGGAGATCCCTGCCATCCAGGAGTTGCCGCGGGTATACTCAACTAAGTGCTTGTCTTTCGCTGGAGAGTGAGAGTAGAAGTCCAAAGTAGGATCAAGCTCGAGGGCGTTTTCAATAATTTCATCACCCCAGTGCCCTGAGAAGTGATGAAAGCCTGCTCTCAGGACTACCGTCTTGGCTATACGAACCGATGCACCAGCGCCGTACATGCCATCGAAGCCGAGGCAATCGATCCCCCCTTTACGTTGGAAGACGGTATTGATACCCCCTTGGATATACCCTTCAAGCTCAAAGTATTTGGTCGAGAAGCGTAAGAGGCCAATATTGGCAGCTGTTTTCATCTGCCAGTACTCATCAAGGCCCCGCGTATCGTGCGGATACCGTTCATATTTCTGGGTGTTTTTATCTGCGACGAGAATCGATTCTGGAAGACCATCATCGAGGACTTTCAAATAGCGGAAGCTGGTAGAATCGGAGAAGGGATCCACCAACGGTTCGCGAAAGAGCGGATTGATCGGCGCTAGATCGATTGAAAATGCAGAGAGCGAGGTGAGCGAACAGATGCTCACAACCAAAATGAGAACAGCACTCTTGAACGATGACTTCAAGAGACGAAAGCGTTTGCACATAGTGCACTCCTTAGACGGTGATATTGTGTGATGAAAGATACAAACATAAAGCACAACACAATGTTCGATGATAGCAGAAAACATCCCTCGTTGCATTGATTATTTTTATTATTTCATCATTTGAGCCTGTAGTTTGTAGAAGTCGTCGATATTTTGGATACAAAGTTCTTTGCTAAGCAGCAGGGAGTTGAGGTATGGAAGCCGTAAGAGATTAAACTTTTTGCATTTTAGGCCTTTGTGCCGTATGCTAGGTGCAGAGGTGGATGCATGGAAGAACTCAGAGCACGATATGAAGCGATTGGACCGGATGCGAGCGCCGAGGAGATTCGTCTCGCTGCCGAGAATTTAGCGCGGAGGCAGTTCATGCCTACTCTGATCCTTGCGGTGCCGAACTTCGTCACGCTCACCCGCAAGGATATGCTCGCCGAGCTTGATCGGGTAGCTGCACTGCCTGCTGACAGCGAGGAGTTGCTCGCTGTGCGTGGCATTGCCGATACAGAGGAAGTGAAGCGGCGTCACCTCGAGCTTCTGCTCCACCAGTACGAGCTGCTCAGTGGCTTGCGCATCGGCGATGGAGATGCATGGATTGTGATCAATGAACTCTATGAGGATGATTAATCTTTAGTATCCTCTCATACTATAAAATTAGTGCGGCACAGGACCGCTCGATAAGGAGTACGCTATGAAACGAGTAGTCAAGAACAATGTTTCTTGGGTTGGAAAGATTGATTGGGAGCTTCGGACCTTCCACGGGGATGACTTTTCAGTGCACCATGGATCCAGTCAGAACGCCTACTTGATCGAGGAGGAGAAGACCGTACTCGTCGATACCGTTTGGGCACCCCACGCTAAGGAGTTTGTCGATAACCTCGAAAAAGAGCTGGGAGATCTGAACAAGATCGATTTCATCGTGATGAACCACGGAGAGGTCGACCACAGTGGGGCGCTGCCGCTTTTGATGGAGCGGATCCCAGAGACCCCGATCTACTGTACCGCCAACTGTGTAAAGTCCCTGGTCGGGCAGTATCACCACCCTGAGTGGAACTTCAAGACGGTAAAGACTGGGGATTCAGTGGATGTAGGCAATGGCAAGAGCTTGGTCTTTGTGGAGATGCGGATGCTCCACTGGCCCGATAGCATGGCGACCTACCTCACCGAAGATAATGTCCTCTTCTCCAACGATGCCTTTGGGCAGCACTACGGGGTGAAGGAGCTCTTCAACGACAAGGCAGATCAGTGCCTCCTCTACGGAGAGGCGATCAAGTACTACGCTAATATCCTCGCTCCCTTCTCAGCTTTAGTGAAGCGAAAGATCGAGGAGATTGTCAGCATGGGAATCCCCATCGATATCATCGCCACCAGCCACGGGGTCATCTGGCGGGATAATCCCTTGCAGATTGTTGAAAAGTACGCCCAGTGGGCGGACAACTACCAGGAGGATCAAATCACTATCGTCTACGATACGATGTGGGATGGGACAAAAGCCTTGGCCCATGCACTCGCCTCGGAGGTGCAGCAGCAGAGCCCTGAGACGGTGGTAAAGGTCTTCAACGTCTCGCAGACCGATAAGAATGACATCATGACTGAAGTCTTCAAAAGCAAGGCGATCGCTGTTGGGTCACCGACAGTCTCTCGGTCGATCCTCTCCTCAGTAGCAGGATGGATGCACTTCCTCTATGAACTGCAGTTCAAGGGGAAGAAAGCTGCTGCCTTCGGCTGTTATGGATGGAGCGGAGAGAGCCCAGGAGAGCTAGAAGAGCTCCTAAAGAAAGCGGGCTTTGAGGTCGTCGGACCCCCAGCTAAAGTCAGCTGGAACCCCACCGAGGAGGACCTCGCTTCTATGGCTGAGCTGGCAAAAGTGCTCTTAGCCTAAGAGCATATCACCTACTACAAGACGGGCTGTACCAAGGGGGATCTTGGTTCGGCCCGTTTTCATCGGTGTGCAATTAGACTTTCCTTCCTTGCCCCCGTTTCTGTGGCTGTGGTAGAGTCAGAGTATATGGAAGTTATGCACCACCGAGCGATCAACTGGGAGACCCTGCTCCGCCTTAGCGATGCCCAGCGGGCAGCGGAACTCTTTGCCACTGCCCAGGATGCTACGGCCAGTGATAGGCCCCTTGTCGATGACTTGGATTTTTATACCGCTCTGCTCAACTGTGATGTTGCCACCCTGACAGAGGCGTACCAACAGACCCAAGCAGCCTTTGCTGTCGCTGATCAGCTGACCATCCTAGATCGCAGCAGCGAAGCGTGGCCGCTGCAGGGTGTGCATAGTCCCTATATCCCTCCCTTTCTCTATGCACAGGGCAACCTCGGGCTGCTAAAAAGCCCTACGGTTGCGGTGTTGGGAACTCGCACCCCCTCCAAAGCAGCGAAGGAGCTCACTGTCGCCACAGCCGAAGCGCTCGGTAAAGCGGGGGTCTGCGTCGTAGGGGGGCTCTCTTCTGGGGTAGAAGCCCTTGCCCATCGTAGTGCGTTGGCAGGATCGAAGCCGACGATCGGTATCAGTGCCACCGAGCTTGGCTCAAGCTACCCTGTAGCTCATCAAGCGCTGCAAGCAGAGATAGGGCAGTGGGGGCTGCTGATCAGTCGTTTTGCTCCCGGTACCGAGATGGAGAAGGTGCACCTGCTGCTGCGCAACCGCCTGATGAGCCTGCTCTGTGATGTGCTCTTAATCGTGGAGGACCGCGATGGGGGGACCGCCGTACGGCAAGCTGAGGACGCCCTTGGGCGCAAGCAGCCGGTGATTATCTACCAGAGGAGCAGTGAGAACCACAGCTTGCTGTGGCCCAGGAGACTCAGCGCATCCTCCTGGGTGACGGTGATAAAGAAGCCAAAAGAATTGCGAAGTGTCTTAGCACAGATCCTTGGCACAAAGCGAGAGAAAAAGGCAGAAGACACTTCGAGTTTGCAGCTCGATCTCTTCGGGTAGAATCCTCGCTTACCTTGACACCTTTTAGGTGGAATACTACTATCTCATACTATGGAAAAACAGCTTACAGCCAACGAGTTACGGCAGAAATTTATCGATTTTTTTGTTGCAAAGGACCACAAACAGATCAGTGGTGCTTCGTTAGTCCCTGAAAATGACCCGACGGTTCTCTTTACTACCGCTGGGATGCACCCGCTGGTGCCCTATATCCTCGGAGCCGATCACCCGGCAGGGAAGCGACTGGTAAACTACCAGAAGTGTATCCGAACCGGTGATATCGAAATTGTAGGGGATCCTCACCATCTTACCTTCTTTGAGATGCTCGGCAACTGGTCCTTGGGAGACTACTTCATCAAGGAAGCGATCGAGTATAGCTATGAGTTCCTCACCGAGGTCCTCGATATCAATGTAGACGATCTTTCGGTGACAGTCTTCGCCGGCGACGATGAGGTCCCTCGGGATGAAAAATCAGCAGCAGTCTGGCGTTCCTTAGGGATCCCTGATGAGCGGATCTACTTCCTCGGTCGTGAGGACAACTGGTGGGGACCTGCCGGAGAGACCGGACCTTGTGGCCCTGATACCGAGATGTTTATCGACACCGGCCGGCCTTCCTGTTCAGAGGAATGTATCCCAGGCTGTGGCTGTGGGAAGTACTTTGAGATCTGGAACGACGTCTTCATGGGGTATGTGAAGAACGCCGATGGCAGCTATACGGAGATGGAGCGCAAGTGCGTCGACACCGGTATGGGTATCGAGCGCACCGTCGCCATCCTACAGGGCAAGCAATCAGTCTATGATACCGAGGTGTTCGCTCCGATCATCGAGGCGATCGAGGCGCTTGCCAAGAAGCAATACGGGGATGATGAGTCGGTGGATATCTCCATCCGTATCATTGCCGACCACCTGCGCACCAGCGTCTTCATCCTCGGAGATCAGCGGGGCATGGCCCCTTCGAATGTCGGCCAGGGGTATATCCTCCGCCGCTTGATCCGCAGGGCTGTTCGCCATGGGCACAAGATCGGCATCGAGGGAGACTTCCTCGCCGAGCTCGCCCCGATTATCATCTCCCTTTACAAGGCCCCCTATCCGGAGCTCGAGCAGAACACGCAGTTCATCCTCACCGAGCTCAACGGAGAAGAGAAGAAGTTCAGCCAGACCCTCGCCAAGGGTGAGCGCGAGTTTGAGAAGATGTTGCCCAACCTCCTGAAAAGCCCGAACCGGGTTATCAGCGGACGCACCGCCTTTAAGCTCTACGACACCTACGGCTACCCGTTAGAGCTGACAGTGGAGCTGGGTGCTGAGCATGGCTTCACCGTCGATGAAGCGGGCTTTCAGAAGGCCTTTGAGCGCCACCAGGAGCTCAGCCGTAGCGGCGCAAGCCAGCAGTTCAAGGGAGGCTTGGCGGACCATAGCGAGCGCACCACTGCCTTGCACACCGCCACCCACCTATTGCACCAGGCGCTGCGGAGCGTCCTTGGAGACCATGTTGCTCAGCGTGGATCGAACATCACCGTCGATCGGCTTCGCTTTGACTTCTCCCACCCACAGGCGATGACTCAGGAGGAGAAGCAGGCAGTCGAAAATCTAGTCAATGAACAGATCAAGGCTGATCTGCCGATCACCTTTGAGACGATGACCCTCAAAGAGGCTGAAGAAGCCGGTGCGATTGCGCTCTTTGATGGAAGATACGATGAAGAGGTGCAGGTCTACTCAGCAGGGGATTTCAGCAAGGAGGTCTGTGGTGGACCCCATGTTGAACGAACCGGAACGCTTGGCACCTTCCGTATCCGCAAGGAGCAATCCTCTTCGGCGGGAGTACGCAGAATCCGTGCGGTCCTTGAGTAAGGTTCCATCGGTATGAAAAGAGCCCCCCAAGCGGGGGCTTTTTTACCGCTTTTGTGCGCGGT
>DASRNL010000026.1:0-5335 GCA_035647415.1 Sphaerochaeta sp.
TACAGAAACTCTTTGCAGTCCCTGAGCTCAGCGATTATGAGAGTAAAACTCACTTTGAATGGGAAGATGTCTTTAAACAAGTCTTTCCTGCTAAGAAAAACTATGTCAAACTACAACAGGAGGAACTAGATGGCTAAAGTCCGGACTATGGCTGACACAAAGCGTGAGCAACGGAGGGCCTATTGGACCTTAGTGTTGCCAGGCTTCCTGCTATATATCTCCGTGATGGCATTCCCCACCATCTTCTCGATCTTCCTCAGTATCTCCAACTATAATGGGGGAAAGCTCTTTGGTGGGCGTACTCCCCTGAAATTGGTGGGGTTTAAGTGGTATAAGGATCTCTTTGCAGATGAGTACTTCTACCTTGCCCTTAAAAACAACTTTTGGATTGTGTTGATCTCGGTCTTCGGACAGATCCCCTTGGGATTCTTCCTCGCCTATGTCCTGCATCGCGGCTTGGTGAAGGGGAGGGACTTCTTCCAGACGATGATCTATCTGCCGACGGTTATCTCCACGGTGGTCATCGGTATCCTCTGGAAATCATTCTTTGCTCCCCATGGAGCCTTCCCGGAGCTGGTACGCCTTATACGCCCTGGCTATGAGTTTCAGATGAGCACCCGTCCGATGATTCCGGTCCTCTTTGTCATCCTCTGGATGTACAGCGGGATGTATATGATTATCTTCATCGCCAACTTACAGAAGATCGACAGCCAGGTGATCGAGGCAGCTCGCATCGACGGGGCGAGTGAGATGCAGGTGCTGCGCTATGTGATTCTTCCTGCCTTAAGTGGGGTGATAGTGGTGACGGCGATCTTGGCGATCAGCGGATCGCTGAAGAGCTTCGATTTGATCTTCATCATGACCGCAGGAGGGCCGGCGAGCCGCACCAGCGTGCTCTCGATCTTCATGTACGACAAAGCCTTTAGAGGAGCCCCACGGTACCCGCTTGCCAATGCGATCAGCACCGTTATGGTCATCATCAGCTTCATCCTCATCGGATTGACAAAGTTTGCTGAAAACAAGTTTGGGGGGAGGGAGTGATGCGAGATATTAAAGATCAACGATCCGCTAGCGCAAAACTACAGACCGTGCTCACCTATGCGGTGATGGTGTTCTTCACCTTGATGGCCCTCTACCCGCTCTTTTGGCTGGTACTCAGCTCCTTTAAGACCACCACCGAGTTTCAGATGAACAAACTCGGATTTCCCAAGCGATGGGTCACCATCAACTACACCGATGCGTGGGTGAGAGGGAAGTTCCCTACCTTGATCGTAAACAGCCTCTTCTATACGACGCTGACCACCGTTGCGATCCTCCTCTTCTCCTTCATGGCAGGCTTTGGCTTCTCCAAAATCCGCCACAAGGCGACCCCGATCCTTCATGGATCCTTTGTCATCGGGATTCTCTTGACCTTACAGTCGATCATGGTTCCCCTCTTTTTGATTGTAAACTGGGTGGGACTCTATAATACGCGCCTCGGTGTTCTGATTCCCTATATCGGCATCGGTATGCCGATGGGGGTCTACCTAGGCACCGAGTACATCCGTTCGATCCCTGACGCGCTTGTTGAGTCCGCTCGAATCGATGGGGCGACCTACGGGCATATCTTCTGGCGTATCGTCGTCCCGATGGCCGCTCCAGTAGGGGTGACCGTAGCGATTCTCACCGTCACCGGGACGTGGAACGAGTTTATGTTGATCAATATTCTTACCGCTAGCGACTCGCTGAAGAGTCTGCCGGTAGGAATTCAGAAGTTTGCTGGTGCACTCTCTACCGACTATGGCAAACAGTTTGCGGCACTGACAATAGGATTGATTCCGATGCTGCTCTTCTACTTGGTCTTTAGGAAAGAGATCACCAAAGGAGTAGCAGCAGGGGCAGTAAAGGGCTGATGCGAAATTACATGCGCATCGAGAATTAGTATGCTATAATTGGTTTGTACAAGGTATGAACTAATTGAAAATAGCTTCCTACTCCGTATGGAGTGGGAGAGTACAGTTCAGAGCAATGGGCTCTGAGCAGAAAATGGAAGTCATGAGGAGGTTGCAATGACTAACATGAAACGAATTTCAGTGCTACTTCTTGCACTGGTTGTTCTCACCACAGCACTCTTTGCGCAGGGCGTAAAGGATGAGGCGGAGGGAAAGGTAACACTGAGCGTGCTCAACTACATCGATATGAGTGAGCCCAACAGCGCCAACGAAGTGAAGATGATCTGGGATAAGTTCGAAGCAGAGAACCCCGACATCAAGATCGACCGAGAGGACCTCTTTGGAGAGCCCTTCCACACAAGACCGAAGCGTACATCGCCAGCGGACAGCTGCCAGATGTCGTCTATATGTGGCCAAGTGGAAGGTCGACGAGCCTGCACACTACCGGTGCAGTGAAGGACCTAGAGCCATTCCTCAGAAGGGATGGGCTATGGGATGCATACAACCCAGCTGCCCTTGCACCACAGTTCAGCGGATTCCTCGGCGAGCTGCCAAACGGTATTACCACCACCCATATGCTCTTTGTAAACAAGAAGGTGCTTCGTGACAATGGTCTGAAGATCACCACCGACTACAACGAGCTGAAGGCGATGGTCCCCACCTTGAAGGCACGCGGTATCGAGCTGATCGCCATGGACAATATGGACGACTGGGTCATGCAGAGCTGTCTCTTTAGTATGGTCGTTGGTCGCTATGGCGGCGTCGACTGGTACGATCGCCTCGAAGCAGGCCAGATCAAGTTCACCGATCCGTGGTTCGTCAAATCCCTTGAACTGATCGATGATATGTACACAAGCGGCATGATCAACCGCAACACTCTGAGCAGCCCCTACGGTGCTTCTCGCTCCTCCTTTGCCAGTGGCAAGGCCGCCTTCTTCATCGATGGTGACTGGTCCACCGGTTCCTTCATGACTGATATCACCACCGGTGATGCCATGATCGACCGCAAGGCGCAGCAGGATGACTTTGAGCTGCTGGTGATGACCAATCTCCCAGGAGAGGTTGTCAGCTACTCCAACAGTGGTGTTGTCGGAACAGGATGAGGCATGAACGCCGACATCCCAGCTGGCAGTGCCAAGGAAGAGGCAGCCTGGAGGCTGATTAAGTTCATGCAGGGCGAGTATGCACAGACCTACCGCCTGACCACTGGAGCTTCCTTCCCCTCCAACCTGAAAGTTGATGTGGCGAAGATTGCAGCAGCGGAAAACTTGGAACCCTTCATCACCAAGCGTGCTGAGTACTACAACACCTTTGTGCCGATTACCCCAGTAATCGACGGTGTTCTCCACTCTGACGTCTTTAACGTCATCAACCGCGGCTTGCAGGAGATCGGTCTCGGATCGAAAGCTCCACGCACCGTCGCAGCTGAAGTGCAGAGAGCATGGGAAGCGTTCAACCGATAAGCTACAAGTAGCTGCTATGAGGGAGGGCCTGCCCCTCCCTCTCTTTACGTTCCGAGAGGCTTCCCAAAGCCTCTCAGAGGGGGCATACTAAAGCATCGTGCAGGAGGGATGTGTATGTGGATCTTCTTTGCTATTGGTTCAGCGCTCTTTGCAGGGGCGACGTCAATTCTGGCGAAGCTGGGTATTAAAGAGAGCGACTCTACGGTTGCCACGGCGATTCGTACTGTCGTAGTCTTGCTCTTCTCCTGGCTTATGGTGCTCATCGTAGGTTCAGCTCCGACGATCGTCGATGTTTCGGCTCATACGCTCCTCTTCTTAGGCCTATCCGGTCTAGCCACCGGTGGATCGTGGCTCTGTTACTTTAGAGCGCTACAGCTCGGACCGGTAAACAAGGTCGTACCGATCGACAAATCCAGCACCGCATTGACGATCATCCTCGCGCTGATTTTCCTCGGTGAAGGTTTCAGCCTACCAAAGATGGGAGCGGTGATTCTGATCTTAGGAGGAACCGTTGCAATGTCCTTCACCCCAGCGAAGGAGGGAGTGGAGGAGGGCAGTGGTACTAGCTGGCTGATCTGGGCGATCTTCTCCGCTATCTTTGCCAGCATGACCGCCATCCTAGGAAAGATTGGCATTTCGGGGATCGATTCAACCCTAGGAACGGCGGTGCGTACCATCGTGGTGTTGATCATGGCGTGGGTGATGGTTATAGTCACTGGCAAAACTGGCGAGGTCCGCAAGGTTCGCGGAAAGGAACTGTTCTTTATCGTGCTCAGTGGGTTTGCCACCGGCGGCTCATGGCTCTGCTACTACAAGGCGCTGCAGGATGGACCTGCGAGCGTGGTGGTGCCGATCGACAAGCTCAGCATCCTGGTGACAATCACCTTCGGTGCGATCGTCTTCAAGGAGCGCCTCACTCTCCGCGGTGGGCTTGGCTTAGCGCTCATCGTAGCGGGGACGCTGACGATGGTGTTCGTCTGATCCAACACCAACAGCGCAACAAAGAAAGACCGGCACCACGAGGGTGCCGGTTGTTCGTCTGCGATCAGCGGCTGCTGCTATAGAGATCAAAGATCGAGAGCTGCTCGGTGAACTCCTCAAGGCTTACCGTTGCACTGGTTTTGAAGGTGACCACCTTCGGAGCGGTGGGACGGAAGGCGAAGAGGTTATCGCTGAATATTCCAGGGATAGCCCCAGCATCCAAGGCGACCTCAAAGGCGGGGTTGCTGCAGCGCAGAGCGATGCTAAAGCCCCCCTTTGCCTCGGTGACGGTACTGCTAATCGCTGGATCGGCGAGACTGCTCTCCTTGGGCTTGGCGAGCATCAGTACATTCTCGATATAGCGATTATCACTTTTGAGCTTCAGATAGATATAGGTGTTCCGTGGATCGAGCTTCTTCTTCTTTGCTAGGTCGATCGTCGCTAGGTGCACGCTGGTATAGGGAGCGAGGTCCTGCCGATACTCCTGCTTGGTGAGTTTCTGCCCACCATAGGTGGAGAACTTCACGCTGATTTTGGCATCTTTGATCAGGGTCGGTCCATCGTTTACCACATAGACCTCTACGATCCCCTCCTTTTTCTGGTAGGCGATCGGCAGCGCGGGGCTGTAGAAGTGTTTTGCAGCATAGTGCAGCAGCTTCCACTTGCCGGTGTAGTCGATGCTCGACCAGGAGGCTACCGGCCAGTTGTCATTCAGCTGCCAGTAGAGGGTCCCCATGCAGTGGGGCATCGTCGTTCGCCAGTACTCGATCGCCATGCGCATCGCCTTGGCCTGTTGCACCTGACTGAGGTAGAGCATCGAAGCAAAGGAGGTGGGGAAGCGGTAGTATCGGGTGAAGTTCTCTAGGATGATCGTGTTGCCCCGTGGGTTCTTCTGATGGTGCTCCATCACCACGCTGGTGAGGTTCTGCTCATCCGAGGAGGCATAGGTCTGCACCGTAG
>DASRNL010000027.1:0-3537 GCA_035647415.1 Sphaerochaeta sp.
AGGAGAGGGAGTGGCGGTACATCCGTTTGCCCATATCGCTGAAGAGGCGTACCGGCTCCAGGGTACAGTCGGCGGTCAGCGCCTTGCTGCAGGAGTGAAACTCATAGTTCACCAATGCCCCGATATAGGGGTTATCCTTATAGGGAATCGGCGCTTCGTCGCTCTGGATGGCTGCCTTGGCCATCACCTCTTCGACGGAAATACCACAGGTGAAGGTGTACTCTTTTTCTTGGATGGTCACAATTATTTCTTTCATACTGTGTATGATACCTCGACTTCTACCGCACAACAAGGCTCTTGCTCTCCGATTGACAGCGCTCGTAGAGCTGAGTACCTTAGGAGCATGAGCGAAACATCCTCCCCATCACTGGTTCCACGACGCAAAATTTTACTGATCAACCTTAGCCAAGAGCGAGCAGAGGAGGTGATGCTCACCGAGGTGAAGATGCGAGATCTCTTCGGTGGTAGGCTGCTCGCCCTCTCTCTTTGGGACGAGTATGCTGACTATGCCCACCTAGCAGAGGAGGGCAGCGAAAAGGAGAGCCCGATCGTTATCGCAGCAGGTCCTGCCGCTGAATTCGACCATTTAGAACACCCCTCCTTTGCCATCGTCACCCGCAACCCAGTTACCAGACGCATAACCGTAGATCGAGGGAGCACCGACTTCGGGAAGGCGATCCTCAGCTTCGGCTATCTCGCTGTGGTCATCGTAGGGCGGCTCAGAAGGATCGCCGGGATCACCATCAACGGAAATGGAGTCAGCGTAACCCCCAGTGAAGAGCTCTTTGAAGCGACAACCGATGCGGTTGCCAAAGCGTTGGATACCCCATACTACCTGAGTACCGGAGTCGCAGGCGATCGCTACTCCCCCTACGCCTCGGTGGTTGCAGGAGGAAAGAACATCGGCCGTGGCGGCCTTGGGGCAATCTTTGGCAGAAAGAACTTAAAGTATATCGCCCTCTATCCTGAAGCGGTGGGAAGGACAATCGAAGATGAGAAGCAGCTTGCTAAATATCACCGGCTCACCAAGCGCCAGAGCAGCGGATCGAAGATCGTACAGCGGGTACAGCAGTATGGCACCCTCGGGGCCCTAAAAGAGGCGAACCGTTACGGCTGGGCAGCGATCGATGGATGGCGGAGCCGAGTCGATGGGCGGCTGTGGAGTTTGACCGAGTGGGCAGAGGAGGGCGGAGAACTGGACCTCTGTACCGCCTTGGCCCTCGGACCGAATATCGGCATCTTCGATCGTGATGCGGTGAGCCGGTTAAACGAACGGGCTACAAGCTACGGCTTAGACCCCATAGCCCTCTCGGCGCTCTTGAGCTGGATTACTCATACTCGAGCCGAGCGAGAGCTCCCATTTTTACCCCCCTGTCGCGGCGATCGCGCCCGCTACTTTGAACAGCTGCTTGAGGCGATCGCCTACCAGCGTGGACGCGCTGGGGTGGCCCTCTCAGAGGCGCTTCATACCCTAGTGGCTACCTATGGGGGGGCGGAGCACGCCTACCTAGTGGATACGATGGCGATCCCTCCTTTGGATCTGCGTGCACTGCCTGCCAACGCTCTTTTGGTCGCCCAAGGGGATATGAGCGTGGTCTACAGCGAACTCCTTAAGCCCAAGCGCTACCGCCGTGGCAGGGAGCGGAAGATCGCTACCATCGCTCGAGCTGCTCAGGTGCTCGCGGCAGCTTCGGAGACTATCGGGGTGGATAGCAGGGCTTTTATTCCGCTTACCAGCAAGCCTCTTACCCTCGGTAAGCGTCAATCCTTCCTTCAGCTCGCCTACATCGCGAGCATCGCTGAAGGCAGGACACTGCCGATCGCCGAGGTGATCGAGTATGGGCAGCGTGCGTTGGGTATGGAGCAAGAGATCAATGAGCGGCTTAAGACTCTTGCGCTCGCAACGCTGCCAGAGCGGTTGCTTATCGATGGGACGAGTACCTATCCCAAAGTACAGGTGGTACCGCTGACTAGGCTGTTGATGAGCTATCAGCTCTTGATGGCCAAGGAGAGCAAGGAGCGCCGATCTCTGAGGCGATGGATCGCCAGGCGGTTTGCAAAGAGCAAGGCGTAGGTGGGCCCGCTCTCAGATCGCGGGCGAGCAACCGAGCCTCCATTGACTTGGATCATCCCTTCGCTATCGGTGTAGAGATGCGGTACATGGGTGTGCCCGGTTGCGATGATATCGCCTGCCTCTAGGCCAAAGTCTAAAGCGGAAAAGGGGAAGTCCCCGTGGGTGAGGAGGATCTTCCTACCGAATGACTCGGTGAGGAGAAAGCGCGGCGGATAGGGGATACCTGCAGCCGAAAACCCATAGGATGAGTCGCAGTTTCCGCTGACTAAGTGAGTCGGTAGTGCAGAGAGCAAGGTGCGAAAGCGTGGGTCATCCGTGGGGCAGAGATCTCCGGCAAAGAGGAGGGCCGCCGAGCGATGCGCCTTGGCTGCGTCGATAAGGGCTTCAAGGGCCTCTAGAGAGCCATGGATGTCGCTGGCGATAATAAGCGGGGAGTTGGAGATTGTTGCTTCTTGTACCACTGTCAAAATCCTTTTGTTCTTGAGGATTGCGCTCAATATTGTTACTATGATACTGGAATTATATACGTCTACACAATGCGCGGAGGTTGCACATGGCTACACTCAATAGGTTACAAACCAGCGACTCTAAAACGGTGGTCTATAGCACTTGGCTGCCCAAGGAGCAGGTGAAAGCAGCCTTGCTCCTCCTGCACGGTATGGCTGAGCACTCCGCCCGGTACCAGGAGTTTGCCACACTCCTTACTGCAGAAGGGATCGCCGTCTACGCACCAGATCATCGCGGTCACGGTGAGACCGCATCTGCAAACGATGCCCCCTTAGGGTGGTTTGCCACCGAAGGTGGCTGGCAACGGGTCGTCAAAGATGCCCATGAGCTAGCAAAGCATATCAGCACCGTCCATCCTGAACAGCCGCTCTTCTTAGCAGGACACTCGATGGGATCCTTCTTAGCACGGACGCTCATCGGCCAAGAGCCAGGTCTTTTTGCTGGGGCGGTGATCATCGGAACCGGTGCTTCTCAGGGGCTCCTCGGGAAGGTTGGACAGATGATCGCCCGGCGCAATGCGAAGAAGCGGGGTGGGGATCAGCCCGACCCACAGCTCGATAAGCTGAGCTTCGGATCGTACAATAAGAAGATTGAAAACCCAGCGACCACCTTTGACTGGTTGAGTCGCGATGCTGCGAAGGTCCAAGAGTATATCGACGATCCGCTCTGTGGGTTCATCTGCACCTCGCAGTTCTATATCGATCTCATCGACGGGGTGACGCTGGCAAACAGCCCCGCCTTAGCGGCGAACCTTCCAGCTACCTTGCCGATGTTGATCATCAGCGGAGATTGCGATCCAGTGGGCAACTTCGGTAAGGGGGTGGTGAAGGTGCACCAGCTCTACGAGCGTGCAGGGATCGAAGACTTGACTCTTGAACTCGTCTCTGGCGCAAGGCACGAGGTGCTCAACGAGACCGATCGCACTGAGACGATGGAGCTGATTCGCTCATGGATTG
>DASRNL010000028.1:0-2307 GCA_035647415.1 Sphaerochaeta sp.
CGTGGTAGAGGCAAAGTTCAAAAGTACCACCTTCGGGGGAGTCGTTTTTTAAATAAACCGTCATCTCTTTGAAAAAATGACCCTCTCTGCTACTCTTTTTAGCAATATTGCCTCTACAAATCCCTTGCTAAAGGTTCTACCCTTAGAAGCGTAAGGAGTTCACAATGGATACAAGAACAGCGAGATGGCTTGATTTAGAGTTTGGTCTTTTTATCCACTTCGGCCTCTACTCCCTACTCGGGGGTGTCTACCGAGGTGAGATTATACGCAGAGGATACTCCGAGCAGATTCTCTCCCACGGCTATCTGCCGCAGCTCGACTACGAAAATCTGATGGGTGAGTTCTCCCTCCCCCACTTTGATGCCGATGAGATCGTCCAGACCGCCAAGAAAGCGGGGATGCGTTATCTGGTGATTGGCACCAAGCACCACGATGGCTTCTGTCTCTTTGATACGGCAACCACCGATTACAACAGCACCAAGAGTGCCTGTGGCAAGGATATCATAGCCGAGCTTGCCGAAGCATGTGAGCGAGCTGGCTTAGCCTTTGGCCTCTACTACTCATGGATCGATTGGCACTTTGCCCAAGCGCTGCCGATTTCAGCTCACAATAGCGACCCGATTCCCCCCGCCCACCAGGCGCTCAATATCGCCCAACTTACTGAACTGTTGAGCAACTATGGGCCGATCTGTGAGCTCTGGATGGATATGGGAGCCCCAACGCCTGCCCAAAGCGCTGAAGTGAAGGCCTTAGTCCGCAAGCTCCAGCCTGAGTGTATGATCAACGGACGGATCTGGAATGATGAGCAGGACTTCCTCACCATGGGGGACAACCAGCTCCCGACGGTCACCTTGGATTGCCCCTGGCAAACCCCCGCTTCGATCTATAAGGAGACTTGGGGATACCGCTCGTGGCAGGCGCGTGGAGATGTTAATGAAAAGATCGCCGAGCTCAGCGAGACCGCTCGCACCGTGGTCGCCACTGGAGGCAACTATCTTCTGAATATCGGTCTGATGGGCGACGGCTCAATCCAACCCTTTGAAAAGGAAGTGCTCTTGGGAATCGGCAAAGAGCTCCAAAAGGAGCCCTTGGTCCGCAAGCCTATCCAGGACTTGGAGCCGACCCTCTTTAGCGAACAAGCTGCACGCTTTGCCGCGCAGCTGACCACCTGTCGCTATACTGGAGCTGAGTACTATAGCTACCGTCCGATCGCAACCGGCTTGCATTGGGCGATCGAGGTACCAGAGAAGTGTGAAGTAGCGATCGCTTGGGAGAGCACCCTCCCCTTGGAGCGAGCCCAAAAAATTATGATCACCATCGATGGCAAGAGCTCCCCTGCTTCGATGCAAAAGGGGAGAATCAACGATTCCCTCACCCACTCGCTGGTCCTAGAAAAGGGAGTACACACCATCACAATCACAAGCGTAGGAGCTCCCCTAGAGCGGGAAGCCCTCGCTGATGCAGCATTGAGCCTGCACATAGAGAAAAAGGAGTAAGTAGGTATGAAAATTGAAATTTGTCTTGAATCTGTAGAGAGCGTCATCGCCGCCGAACGCGGTGGAGCTGACCGTGTTGAGTTCTGTGCTGACCTCTTTGAAGGGGGCATCACCCCCTCGTTGGGAGCCTTTACAACCGCCCGCAAGCACTCCTCCATCCCGATGATGGTGATGATCCGCCCCCGCAGTGGGGACTTCTGTTATTCGGAGATCGAGTTTGAGACGATGAAGGAGGATGTGAAGCTCTTCCGAGACGCTGGAGCTGAAGGCTTGGTCTTTGGCATCCTCAAGCCCAATGGCGAGGTGGATGTGGAGCGTACCCGTGAGCTCGTCGAACTCGCGCGACCCTGCGAGGTGACCTTCCACCGCGCTTTCGATATGACCCCCGATCCCTTTGTCGCCATGGAGGCCCTGATTGAGCTCGGGATAGAGCGGATCCTCACCAGCGGCCAAGAAGCGACCGCCTTCGAAGGAGCTCCCTTGCTGCGCAAGCTCGTCGTCCAGGCAGCAGATCGGATCATCATCATGCCGGCAAACGGTATCAGTGAACGCAACTTCGCCTATCTGCAGGAGCAGATCGGAGCCCCTGAGTACCACCTCTTCCTTCCCGCCGCTGTGGAGTCCAAGATGACCTACCGCCCAGATCATATCTATATGGGTGGACTGCTTAGGCAGCCTGAGTTTGATATCTTCCACACCCATCAAGGACGGGTAAAAGAGATTGTCTCCTTGAAAGGGGGCAAGGCATGAAGGGAAGAATCTTTGTTGGAGGGCTGCACCACGAAAGTGATACCTTCAACCCCATCATCAC
>DASRNL010000029.1:0-5124 GCA_035647415.1 Sphaerochaeta sp.
CTCTTTTATTGTGTTTTTGCTAACAACAATCTTAGGAAACCCGACCCCTTTTTTCAATCTAATTAACTCTACTCAATACCCAATCCCACAGAATAATGATTTGAGCCGAAAATGAAAGCTCCTCATCCGCTTGGACAAGGAGCTCTTCGTGCAACCTCCCAGAATTGAACTGGGCACCTAATGATTTTCAGTCATTCGCTCTACCGACTGAGCTAAGGTTGCGTAACGACTTATTGTATACTCTGTTTTAGGTTTACTTGTCAACACTTCTCAGGGAAACGGCACAAATCTTGAGCAAGGTAGGGGGTATCTGATAGAGTCGACTGCAGATGCAGATGAGAGAGAGACCACTGCTCAGCGTTGAAAAGCTGAGCTACTATGCAGAAAAAAGCACCCCCCTGCTCGAGGAGATCTCCTGCAGGATTGAAGAAGGAACCCTCACCCTCCTCACCGGAGCGAATGGCTCAGGGAAGAGTCTCTTTGTCCGTGCACTCAAGGGCCTCATCAGCCCGAAGAGCGGACAGATCTTCTGGGGATCTGAATCGGTGACAAAAGAGCCGGCGAAGCGGATGCAACGTATCGGGCTGGTCTTCCAAGATGCTGAGACGCAAGTCGTCGGGCAAACAGTAGAGAAGGATATCCGATTCGGTATGGAGAACCTCGGCCTTGGTGAGAGGGAACAAGAACAACGTTTAACGGAGGTCTATGAGCTGTTAGATCTAAGACGGTTCGCCTCCCGTAGGCCCAAGAGCCTCAGCGGTGGGGAGAAGCGACGGCTGGCGATTGCCGGAGTGGTAGTGATGCAGCCAGGGCTTCTTATCCTAGACGAACCCTTTGCTAACCTCGATTGGCACTCAGCGCTCAGCGTCATGGAGGTGCTCCTGCGCCTTAAAAGAGCAGGACACACCATCCTCATAGTCAGCCACGAGGTGGAAAAGATCCTCGCCCACGCCCAACAGGTATTGGTCCTCGAAGACGGCAGGCTCGTGCTCTCAGGCAATGCAGAGGAGGTCTACCCCCACCTGCGCAAACACGGTGTCTATGTACCAGCAGACACCCCTATTGAGGAGCTCTCATGGCTGAAGCGTTAATCTTCCACTACCGTCATCAAATGCGCTTTCTCAACCGAGCAAACCCACTGATCAAGCTGCTAGCTATCATAAGCCTCTGCATCGCGCTCTTTGCCCTCCCCTTGGCAGGAGCCCTTACTATCTCACTAGCGTTCGTGGCAGTCGCTGCCTTCCATCGCCTGCCGATTATCCGTTACCGCAGAGAGCTGCGCTACTTTGCAGCTCTGACACTTTTGATCATTGCAACGGACTTTTTTGTCACCCGATCCACTGCGGTGGCAGTGCTTTCGGCTCTGCGCTTTATCACCGTCATCCTTGCCGGCCTCTTGCTCACCGACTGCACAGCAACCGATGACCTAGCACGTTCCCTCGGCTCTGCATTGCACCGTCTGCCCTGGATCGATGGCTGGGCGATTGCCAGCACCATCGAGCTGACGCTCTCGTTGCTTCCGATACTATTCGATGCTGCCAAAGAGGTCTCCGATGCTCGCAAAGCACGCTTAGCACCGAGAAAGTGGCCTCTTAAGGAGCTGACGAGCCTCGGTTCTCAGATTTTCAGCCTCACCCTCGACAAGGTGGAAGACCTCTCCTTAGCGCTGCAAGGCAGGCAGTTTTCTCCCAGCCAAGCGAGGCGTAGCCCCCCCTACAGAGCTGGTGATTTGTGGCTAGGAGTTACTACTATCGCATTGGTTGCTCTCGCGACGGTGGTTAGCAGATGAGTGAAAAAGCGACCCTGCGAAGAGCGATTAGAGAAGCAGCAAAATTGCAAGCCAAGGATGCCTGGTATGCCGAGGACCGCATGAGCTGTGAGGTGTTCCTTGACAGTATGCACTACCGTAGAGCAGCACGGATCTTTGCGTTTATCCCCTTTGGGTGCGAGGTAGATATCACACCGATCCTTTACGATGTGCTACAGAACAAAACGCTAGCTATACCGATTGCCCACCCCGATAGCACTCTGACCTTCCATCCGGTAACCTCGTTAGAAAACCTCGGTGTTGGGGAGTATGGAGTCGCACAACCTACAGCGGGGGTCCCTGTCACCCCGACTGCAAAGGATCTGATGCTCGTCCCCGCCTTAGCCTATACGAAGGCGGGGGTCCGGCTAGGCCGCGGCAAGGGGTACTACGACCGCTACCTTGCCGCCTATCCCACCACTTTCACGGTGGGGATCTGTCGCAGCTTTCAGCTGCTAGAGGAGATCCCTCACCAAGGGTGGGATCGACCGGTAGAGACCGTGCTCTGCGCAGGCGTTTGGTACTAAGAGCGAGCGAGGTACTCGTTCATCGCCTTCGCAGCTGCACGCCCCTGGCCCATCGCCAAGATCACCGTCGCTGCTCCGAGGACAATATCCCCTCCTGCATAGACGCCTTCGATGGAGGTCTGCATCGTCTCTTCATCGACGATGAAGTTCCCCCAACGGTTGACCTCAAGGCCGTCAGTGGTGGCCTGGATCAAGGGGTTGCTGTCGTTGCCGATGGCGACGATCACCGCATCGTAGGGGTGTACCCGTTCGCTGCCAACGATCTCCACCGGACGACGACGACCTGAATCATCAGGCTCGCCGAGCTCACACTCGATCAGCTCAATACCGACCACCTTTCCTCGATCATCGGCGACGATCTTCTTCGGAGCGTGGAGGAAGAGGAAGTTGATCCCCTCCTCCTTGGCGTGTGCGATCTCCTCCTTTCGTGCTGGCATCTCCGCCTCTGTCCGGCGGTAGACGACCGTCACCTTCTCGGCACCGAGGCGCTTGGCGGTACGGGCAGCATCCATTGCGACGTTTCCTCCGCCGAAGACCGCAGTGTTTTTGCTCGGATAGATCGGGGTGCGGGAGTGCTCACGGTCATAGGCCTTCATCAGGTTGCTCCGAGTCAGATACTCGTTAGCGCTGAAGACTCCGACATAGTTCTCCCCTTCGATCCCAAGGAAGCGCGGCAACCCAGCACCGCTGCCGATGAAGATCGCATCAAAGCCATCCTTTCCCAGAAGGTCGCCGATGGTGCGGGTCTTGCCAACGAGGTAGTTACGACGGATCTCTACCCCCATCTCGCTTAAGGTAGCGAGCTCATGTTCAACGATCTCCTCTGGGAGGCGGAACTCAGGGATGCCATAGACGAGTACCCCTCCTGCTTTGTGTAGCGCCTCGAACATCATCACCTCATGGCCAGCACGCCTCAGGTCCGCTGCCGCGGAGATTCCGGCAGGACCACTGCCTACCACCGCCACCTTTTTCCCGGTGGCAGGTGCAACTGAGGGAATTACCTCAGCATTGTTCTCCCGCGCCCAGTCAGCCACAAAGCGTTCGATGCGACCGATGGAAACCGATTGGTCGACATCCTTGAGCGATTTTCCGAGGGTACAGGGGAGCTGGCACTGCACCTCCTGTGGACAGACTCGCCCACAGATGGAGGGCAGCAGACTGCTCTCTTTGATAATCGCAGCGGCTTGGGCGAAGTTCCCCTCTGCAGCCTCGGCTATGAAGCCTGGGATATCGATCCCTACCGGACAGCCTGCGATACAGGGTTCATTCTTACACTGCAGGCAGCGCATCGCCTCGACGCGCACCTGCGCCTCGGTGTATCCGAGGGCCACTTCTTCCATATTGGTAATCCGTACATCGGGGTCCTGGGCAGGCATCGCTTGCAGTGGGATACGGATTCTATCCCGCGGTTTTAACTCTTTGCCTTCTAGTTCAGCAAGGATCTCTTTTGCCTTTCTATCGAGGCTCTCTCTACTTTCATGCATACCCTTACGCCTCCCCTTCCTTGATATTCAAGCCGAGGTGACAGCGGTGGTGCGCTTCATCCTCGATATCCTCATAGGTGGAAAGACGGAGTAAGAGATTGTCCCAATCGACTTGGTGCCCATCGAACTCCGGACCATGGACACAGGCGAACTTTGTCTCGCCTCCGACCACCACTCGACAGCCTCCGCACATCCCAGTTCCATCGATCATAATCGAGTTGAGACTGACGATTGTCGGAATCTTAAACTTCTCGGTGGTCAAAGAGACAAATTTCATCATGATTGGAGGACCGATCGCTACAACACAATCTACCGCCTTGGATTCACAGATTTCCTGCAAGGGTTCGGTTACCAGCGCCTTGCGTCCCACCGATCCATCATCGGTGACGACTGTCAGCTCATCGGCGAGTGCTCGCATCTCATCCTCGAGGATCAAGAGCTCAGCGGTGCGCGCTCCGATGATCACCTCAACGCGGTTACCGGCGGCCTTCATCCCTTCGACGATCGGATACAGCGGAGCAACTCCGATTCCCCCGCCGACGCAGACCACCGTGCCGTAGTGTTTGATCTCCGTTGGAGTGCCAAGGGGTCCGAGCAAGTTCGCAATGCTATCGCCGACCTCCAAGAGGGCGAGGCGATGTGTCGACTCCCCCACCGCTTGGAAGATCAGCGTGATCGAACCACGCTCTGTATTCGCATCAGCGATAGTCAAGGGGATCCGCTCATCGAACTCACCACCGAGCTGCAGGATGATAAACTGCCCGGGCTTACGGGCTTCTGCAATCTCGGGCGCTTTGATCTCCATGCGGAAGACTTCAGCTGAAAGCTGCTCCTTAGTAAGAATACTGTTCATGCATGCTCCTCATGTACCCACGAGTACGAACTGTACTGCGGGAGAAAACGATACCACTAGTATTGAAGCAGGGAACTCAACTGTCAAGCTATCTTGCATAAGAAGGCCCTAAGTGGCAGAGTACCCACAGTAAGGAGTGCGCTATGGTTATACGAAAGGATGAGATGCAACAGGAGTTTAGGCAGGGACTTCGAGGCGGCGATGGGGAGGTGACCTTCCTCCACCTGATGGAGAGTGGCAGTGTACCCCACGCTCGGCTCTTCGCCGAACTGACGCTGGATCCCGGGTCCTCCATCGGGGAGCACGAACATACCGGCGAGACGGAGTACTACTGGATTCTCAGCGGCAGCGGAATTGTCACCGAAGCGGATGGAGAGAAGCCAGTCTCCGCTGGAGACTTGGTGGTCACCGGTGGCGGGGCAAGCCATGCGATTCGCAACACCGGCGAAGTGC
>DASRNL010000030.1:0-3033 GCA_035647415.1 Sphaerochaeta sp.
CACGCCGATGGTACTGCAAGTATGCGGGAGAGTAGGTAGTTGCCGAGCCTCTTTTTTAACCCAACACAACCCATTGATTCTCAGTGGGTTGTTTTTTGATACTCGACTAGTGAAGTGCCTCCGTGATACCATAGAGGGTGATTAGGAGGCTTCTGTGATCCCATTTTTCAAACCCACTTTGCGTCGTAAGGATATGAACGCCGTCCTCCAGACGATGGTCGATGAACAGATAGGGCCAGGAGAACGAAAAAACGAGTTCCTCTCCCTCTTCTGTGAACGTATCGAGGCCAAGGGCGGTATCGCCCTACGCTCCTATCCCGATGCCCTAATAGCAGCACTTCAGCTTGCTGATATCGGAGAAGAAGCGAAGATAGGGGTCAGTGTGCTCAGTCCGCTTCTCTACCGCTCGGTTGCTGATGCGCTCGGGGTTACCCTAGTCTTCGGAGATATCGACCCTGAGCATGGCTGTCTCTCCCAAAGCGAAGCGCAGCGTCTGGTCAACGAGGAGGGGTGTTCGACCCTCTTGATCCATGAGCCGCTCTGTCAAATTCCCTACGGTGCAGAGTATAAGGAACTGGGAGTGCTGATCATCGAAGATATCAGTCAAAGCTTTCAAAGCTCCTTTGAAGAGGAGTATGCAGGCTCCTATGGCGATTTGGTAGTCTGCGCCTTTGAAGAGGATGGAATCGTCTCCACCGCAGGCGGGGCAGTTCTTGCCTATAAGGATACGCGCTACACCAAAGAATGTGACGCACTCTTTGGTGGTGAACGTGCCTACCGAGAGATGCCAGATATGAATGCAGCCCTCGGCTCGGTGCAGCTGAGCACCGTCGACGAGCAGGTGGAACGACGGCGTGAACTCTATGCGACCTTCAGCAAGGCTCTGCTGAAGACCCAGCACAAGGTCCTCGGGATTGGCAACATCGACTTTCAGCCCAACGGCTACGGCTTCTGCGCGGTCTTGGACTCCAAAGCCGAGGAGGCGATCGCCTTCGCGAAGAAGTATAAGGTGATGGCTAAGCGAACATTCTCGGAGAGCTTAGCGGTGGAGGTAGAGCAGCTCTACGAGCGCTATCCACACGCGCTTCCTCCTTTTTTACGAGCGATTACCCTCCCAATTTATCCCTTTCTCAAGAAAAGTGATGTAGAATTGCTCTTAAAGGTTATAAGCAACCTGCCGTAAGGGGGCGACGATGAAGCGAGCATTACCTGAGCATGTATTGATTGTAGCGAACTGGCGCAAAGAAGAAGCGCAAGCGATCAGCTCTGAGATCGTAGCGTATCTGAAGAGCAAAGGGATCGTGAGCTCGATCTTCCGTACCGAAGAGGCGAGCGAACCGCTGGCGCTCAACAAGGAAACCGAGTTGGTCATCTGCTTAGGGGGTGATGGCACAGTCCTCTACTGTGCTCGCAGTCTGCATAGCTATGGGGTTCCGATCCTTGCGATCAACCTCGGCACCTTCGGATTTGTCACCGAGATCTCCGTCGATGAGTGGCAGGAGGCGATCGATCGCTACCTCGCAGGAGCCCATCAGATCAGTCGGCGCCTGATGATCCGCACCACCGTGGTTCGTAACCAAGAGCGGGTCTATAGCGCCCATGCCCTCAATGAGATGGTCATCGCCTCCAGTGGAATCAGCAAGGTCATCGGCATGGAGCTGACTATCGGTGATACCCATGCCGGCTACTTCCGAGCTGATGGAATGATCGTCGCCACCCCAACCGGTTCAACCGGCTATAGTCTCGCCGCAGGAGGGCCGATTCTCGAGGTGGACCTCTCCTCGCTATTGATCACCCCTATCTGCCCCTTCACCCTCTCAAACCGACCCTTGGTGGTCAGTGGAGATAGTCAAATCACCCTCACCATCGGCGAGCGACAGCGCACCGGCGTGATGCTCTCCCTCGATGGACAGGAGAACTTCCCCTTGGAAGAGGGGGATATCATCGAGGTGGAGAAATCCCAATCGAAGACTCTCCTGGTGACCAGCCAGCGACGAAACTTTATCGAAGTACTCCGAGAAAAGCTCAACTGGGCCGGAGGGGGGATGCATGCTTGAACGGCTTGAGATCCGTAACTACGCACTGATTGAGGACTCGATTATCGAGTTTGATGAGCATTTTACAGTCATCAGCGGAGAGACCGGAGCGGGGAAATCGATCATCCTCGGAGCCTTGAGCCTGCTCTTTGGCAACCGCGCTGATGTGAGCGTGATCCGCAGTGGCGCAGAGAGCGTCACCGTCGCAGCCTCCTTCTACCTGCCGACAGTGCCTGAGGAGATACTCCAGCTGCTCGATGAGAAGGAGATCACCCTTGAGGATGATACGCTGATCCTCCGCCGTACGGTGCGACAAAACGGGCGATCCACCAACCTTATCGGCGGGAGTGTGGTGACCTTAGGGGAGCTGCGAACAGTCAGTTCAGCCCTCTTTGAAATCAGCGCCCAGCGGGACCATTACACCCTGCTGTTGCCAGCCCGCCAGCTGGCAGTCCTGGATGCCTACGGAGAGCTTGAGAGGTACAGAGAGTCGTATCAAGCCACCTATGCAGAGCATCGCCGCCTTACAGCGGAGTATAAAGCACTCGAAGAGACCCTCGCTTCCAGCGAGCGTGAGAGCGAGTACCTCCGCTTTGCAACCGAAGAGATCGCCGCCATCGATCCACAGCCTGATGAGGACGAAGCGTTGAGCCAAGAGATCACGATCATCGGATCGGCTGAAGCGCTCCACGATGCAGTGCAAAAAACTGCTCACGTACTCCATGACGACAACCAAGCGCTCTCGCTCTTACACCGTGGGGCAAGTTCCCTCCGGGAGGGAGCACGGGTCGACTCCTCGCTCAACGCTTTGGTCGAACGGCTGGAGACCACCACCATCGAAGTGCAGGACATCTATGAGAGCTTGCGCGATTATCTGGCTTCGATCACCTATAGCGCCGAGGAGCTTGAAGCGCTCCAGCAGCGCTTGGTGCAGATCCAACGCTTGAAGAAGAAGTACGGCCCGAGCTTAGAGCGGGTGCTTGTCTTCTATCAAAAG
>DASRNL010000031.1:0-7873 GCA_035647415.1 Sphaerochaeta sp.
ATCACCGCCCCGAAGAACTTTGGCGGAGTTGTCACTGCATACCTTGCAGTGATGACCGAACTCCCGCTGACCCTCGCACCGAACCTGGTGCAGGCGACCCAGGATAGCGGCGACTTGGTCGAGGTCTCCACTACCCTCAAGCGCCTGGCGATCAAGGTCTCAAAGATCTCTAATGACCTCAGGCTCCTCTCCAGCGGCCCGCGCACCGGCATCGGGGAGATCAACCTGCCACCGATGCAGCCAGGGTCTTCGATCATGCCCGGCAAGGTGAACCCGGTGATCCCGGAGGTCGTCAACCAGGTTGCCTTTGAGGTGATCGGCAACGATGTGATCATCTCGATCGCCTCGGAAGCAGGACAGCTTGAGCTCAATGTGATGGAGCCGGTGCTCGCCTATAAGCTCTTTGAGTCGATCCGCCACTTCAGCCGAGCGCTCACCACCCTCACCGACCAGTGTGTGGTAGGGATCACCGCTAACCGTGAGCATGCCCGAGCCTTGTTGGAGTCCTCTATCGGTTTGGTCACCGCCTTGGTCCCCCACCTCGGCTATGAGATAGCCACTGAGATCGCTAAAAAGGCCCAAACAGAGGGTTCCTCTGTTGCTGCCATCGTCCTCGCCGATGGGCATCTCTCCGAAGAGGAGTTAGAGCGTCTGCTCACCGTCGAAGAGCTGATTTAACGTTCCTCTGGTGGGCTCACTCCTTTGAGCCCACCTACATTTTTTGCAGCATATTCCCATCTTTTCTCCAATTGCGGTTGAAAAAAATCAGGTGAATAGGTATTCTAATAGAGGATGCTTACGCATACCACTACTACAAGGAGGAACGAGTCGTGGATACCTGTGAAAAAAGTACAAGTATATCTGATGACCCTCTGAGTAGAAGATGCTTCTATAGCCCCTTCGGGGCGCGTCATCACTGATACTTGCGTCTTCCCCCACAGTTCTTCGTCTCCAGCCTAAAGCATGGAAGTACAATTCGACCACCTACACGAGCACGTTGCTGCGCTCAATTGGAGTGCCCTAAAGAAAGACCTCAACCATATGCAAGAGATTGATATTGCATATTTCATCGAAGGTTTGCCTCCAGAACAGGCGCTCATTGTCTTCCGTACCCTCAACAAGGATGTAGCTGCAGAGATCTTCGCTAACCTCTCCAATGAGCAGCAGGAACACCTCATCAGCGCTATCACCGACGAAGAAATCCAGCACTTGATGAAGGGGCTGATGATTGACGATGCCGTCGATATGCTCGGTGAGCTACCTGCCAACCTCGTCAACCGTATCCTTCGTCAGACCGCCCCAGCTGCGCGCACCTTGATCAACCAGTTCCTCCTCTACCCCGAGGATTGTGCTGGCTCGATCATGACTGCCGAGTTTGTGCAGCTGAAGAAGCAGATGAGCGTTCGAGAGGCAATCGACCATATCCGCCGCGTCGGTGAGGATAAGGAGACAATCTATACCTGTTATGTGACCACCCAGAACCGGATGCTCGAGGGGATCATCTCAGTCCGTACCCTCCTGCTCTCCGAGGATGATCAGAGTATCTCGGACTTGATGCAGCTGGACTTCATCTCGGTCACCACCACCGATGACCAGGAGCTGGTCGCCGACCTCTTTGTTCGTTACGACCTGCTCAGTATTCCCGTAGTTGACCATGAAAACCGCCTGGTGGGTATCATCACCGTTGACGACATCATCGACGTCATCGAGGAGGAGAACACTGAGGACTTCCAGAAGATGAGTGCGATGCTCCCCAGTGATAAGCCATACCTCAAGACCGGTGTCTTCGCTCTAGCAAAGAACCGAATCGCTTGGCTGATGATTCTCCTCTTCAGTGGTATGATTACCGGAGGCATCCTCTCCCGCTTTGAGGATGCCTTCTTAGTGCTTCCGATCCTCGTCTCCTTCATCCCGATGCTCACCGACACCGGAGGGAACGCCGGCAGTCAATCCTCAACGTTGGTCATCCGCGGTATGGCGGTAAACGAGATCTCGATTAAGAATATGTGGGAGGTCCTCTGGAAGGAGGTGCGTGTAGCGATGATCGTCGGCTTCATCCTCTCCTTCTTCACCGGCTTGAGAGTCTACCTGATGGGCTCAGGTATCATGGTCGCTCTGACTGTCGGTATCGCCCTCTATGCGACGGTAGTTATGGCAAAAGCGATTGGAAGCGTCCTGCCGATCCTTGCGAAGATGGCCCACATGGACCCCGCTATTATGGCAGCGCCTCTGATCACCACAATCGTCGACGCCTTCAGTCTGCTGCTCTACTTCTCCATCGCTCGCAAGCTGCTGCATATCTAGAACAACTGAAGAACAAAGCGCACGTGTCCCTTGGCTTTGGGCACGTGCTTTTTTCTTCACCTCGCTTGCAAGATATGAGGTGATGCTTTAGAGTTATATCTTATGAGTACACACTCAAACCTCATGACCCGCGGCTCGATCCGCAGGCACCTTATTTCTTTTGCAATCCCTATCTTTCTTGGCAACTTGCTACAGCAGTTCTACCATGTTGCTGACTCCTTGGTCGTCGGTAATTTCGTAAGCAGGGAAGCCCTTGCCGCCATCTCCTCGACCGGAAGCCTCACGATGCTCATTGTCGGACTCTTTCAAGGGATCTTTGTCGGTGCGAGTGTGATTATCTCCCGCGCTTTCGGTCGCGGGGATGAGGAGGCGGTGGAAAAAGCGGTCCATACCACCGTTGCGCTGGCTATTATCAGCTCGATCTTCCTCACTCTCTTCGGTACCCTCTGCGCTCCAATAATCCTCTCGTGGATGCAGACCCCCACCGATGTTTTTACTGATGCACAGACCTACATTCGAATCATTTTCTTAGGTAGCTTCCCATTGGTCTTCTACAATATGTCCTCTGGCATCCTACAGGCAGTCGGTGATAGTCGTAACCCACTGAAGTTCCTCGCCATCTCCTCGATTATCAATATCGTACTCGACCTTCTCTTTGTCATCCGCTTTAAGATGGGAATTGAGGGGGTAGCGTATGCGACGATTATCGCCCAGGCGGTCAGCACCTTCCTCAGCCTCCGACTGCTGCTTACCACCAGAGACTCAGTGCGAATCCGCCCTAAGCGAATACGTATCCACCGCTCCTATGTGGGAGAAATTATGCGCCTGGGGATACCCTCAGGAATTCAGAACTCGGTGACCTCCTTTGCTAACGTCATCCTGCAGTCCTCGATCAACCTCTTTGGGGCAGCAGCGATCGCCGGCAACGGCGCCTTTATAAGAATCCAAGGTTTCGCCTTCATTCCAATCACCGCCTTTGGTTTGGCCATCACCACCTTCACCGGACAGAACCTTGGAGCTGAAGAGTATGAACGCGTACGCAAAGGTGCTCGTTTTGGGATCATCTTTTCGATGCTCCTAGCTGAAACTATCGGCATCATCATCTTCTTAAGCGCCGAGTTTTTCCTCTCCTTCTTTACCCGTGACCCTGAAGTGATCTTCTATGGAGTCACCCGATCTCGAATTATCTCGTTGCTCCTCTTTCCGATGGCCCTCAGCCATGTGATGGCAGGACTCTATCGCGGGGCAGGTAAAGCGATCGTCCCGATGTCGGTGATGTTAAGCATCTGGTGTGTCTTTCGAATCATCTTCATCCGGGTGGGCCTTTCGCTCATCTGGGATATCCGGGTGATCTTCTGGGCGTACCCGATATCCTGGATCATCAGCTCGATTATCTTCATCATCTACTACTTCCGCGTCGACTGGATGGGCCAATATGGTCGCACCACTTCCTGAGTACCCTGCAAAAACTCACGCTCGCTACCTCGCCACCCTGTTGGAGCGCACCGGCTACCTAGATATCGATGGCGAGCTCGCCGTACCGATCTCCTCACTCTTTGTCCCAGGCGAAGGGCGGATGATTGGCGTCTTAGTCGCCTTAGATAGCGCGGGCAACGAGGTGATTCTCAAAGCCTTCAGCGGTACCCTCACAGCAGAGCGAGATCTACAAGGATGGGTTCCGCACCCGATGGAAACTGAGGTTTACACTGCCTTCCTCGCAAAGTGGGATGCGCCGATTAAAAAGCTAGGAGCGGCTATTGCAGAAGCCTCTGGCCCAAGAAAACAAGAGCTCATCGACAAGCGTGCCGCCCTCTCGCGGGTCGCCCTCGACGAGTACAACACCCGCTTTACCCTCAAGACGATCGATGGAACTTCTCGGTCATTAACTGAAATCTTCGACACCCCGATTCCTACCGGCAGCGGAGACTGCTGTGCTCCGAAGCTGCTGCATTACGCCTTCACCCACAATCTAAGGCCGATAAGTATGGCCGAATGCTTCTTCGGCGCCGCCAAGGGGGGCGAGCGGGTGCATAAGACTTTCTACCCGCCCTGCACCGAGCGCTGTGCTTTGATCCTCAAGGCGATGCTCGGCTTGGATATCCGCTACCGCGATGCCCATCTCTTGGTGGTCAACAAAGAGAGCGGTACCCTCTCGGTGCCCGGTAAGGTCTCGCGCGAGAGCGTCGAGACGCAGGTGCGTCGCCTCTTTGTCCAGGCACCACGGCAGTGTGCTGCCCACCGCTTGGATATGGATACCAGCGGACTGCTGATCATCGCACTTACCAAAGAAGCGCTCTCAGCGCTGCACCAGCTATTTCGTGAGCAGGCGGTCTACCGGGAGTATGAAGCCTTGCTCGAAGGGGTTATCAAAACGGAGCAAGGAAAGATCTCTCTCGCCTTCAGTGCCGATCGGGATAACCGTCCCTACCAACGCTACGACCCTATAGAGGGCAAGGTGGGGATCACCCGCTTTGCACGCAAAGCGGTGGAGAAGCAAGCCGATGGCTCGCTGGCAACACGGATGCGTTTCATTCCGTTGACCGGAAGGACCCATCAGCTGCGCCTTCATGCAGCCCACCCCGAAGGCCTCGATTCCCCGATTCTCGGAGACCGTCTCTACGGCAGTGGACTGGTCGACCGCCTCTATCTCCATGCAACGCTGCTCTCCTTCATCCACCCGATGACCGGTGAACAGGTTACAATTGAGAGCCCGCCTCCCTTCTAGGGTATCGAAGGCTAAGATCTTCGGGTATCATAGAGGTATGAAACGGAAGAACAATGCGATCTATATCGACCTAGAGAACATCCCCACCGCCTTAGACTTGAACGCCCTCATGGAGGAGCTGACCCTCAAAAATATTGAGGGGCCGAATGAGGAGAACCTCTTTGTCATCAAGATGGCGTGCGGTAATAGCACCTCGATTAAGCGCCTGCAGAAGCAGCTGGTGGAGTACAACTTCACCATCCGCGATACCCCCTCGATCACCGCTACCCATAAGAACCGTGCCGATCTGATTATCAGCCTCGAGGCGTTGGAGACGATTATCATCAATATGCCGGTCATCGACCGCTACGTCTTCATCACCAGCGACAGCGACTTCACGGTGATCATGGAGCTCTTGCGTAAGTACGGAAAAGAGGTCTACCTGGTGACCAAGGAGATGGTCGCCGACAAACCGATCTTCCACAACTGCGTCGATGAGATCCTCATCATCGAGGACTTTATGTCCAAACCGAAGCCCACCGATACCAAGAGCACCGCACGGGCGAAAAAACCCACACCTCAGCGCGATACCAAAAAGATCGATGGGCAGGTCGAGGGAATCATGCAGCGGGTGATCGGATCGCTGCAGTTCGACCGGTGGGAGCTGGTGAGCTTCGTCGGGACCAAGTACCACCAGATGGATAAGAGTAGGATGATCAACCGCTCCACCTATAAGAGTGTCTCCAACCTTCTGGGCAAGTTTGAGAAGGAGAAAAAGATCAAACGCCGCAACAACGAAAAAGGGAACCCCGAGATCCAACGCTTGGTCCAAAGCGACGAATAACCACGCTGTTCTCTCTGACTAGCCATCCAGCCTCCCCTCCTCGGGAGCGCTGGTTTTTTGTGCCCATTACTGGTTATCAGCCGACAAATATCGCACAGAGCCCAATAGAATCGATAGGAGTGAAACATTTTTGTTGACAGGTGCTTTTTCCGCACAGTATAATTTGCATGCAAGAAACTTATTTGCATGCAAATTATTTGCTGCCCAGTTGGGCAAGGAGGATAGAGATGGCAACACAAGCAGCATTAGAGCGATGGGGCTCGATGTTTTCTCCCTTACAGATCGGTGGAAAAGAAGCGAAGAACCGGTTTTTAGTCCAAGCGATGGAAGGAAATGACGGAGCAGCAGGAGGAGCTGTCTCTGAGCGAACCCGCAACCGGTATGTAAAGCTAGCACAAGGACGATGGGGAGTGGTGGTGGTCGAGGCGATCTCCGCTGACCCACGCTCCCTTGCACGGGTCAATGGCTTGATCCTCAACGAGAAGAACCTCGGCTCCTTTAAGGAGCTGGTCGATGCGTATAAGAGTGAGAACCCCGATGGGATCCTCCTCTTTCAGCTGACCCACTCAGGGATTCGCACCGGGGCTTTCTCCCGCCGCGTCTCCATGTATAAGGATCCAGCGATCGAATCGCACATCCTGAACGAACAAGAGGTCGAAGAGATCCGACAGATGATGCTCGAAGCCTCTCACCTCAGCAAGGAGGCGGGAGCGGATGGCATCGACTTTAAGATGTGCCACGGATACCTCGGCGGTGAGATGCTCCGACCTGCGAACCTTCGTGATGACAAGTGGGGCGGATCCTTTGAGAATCGAACCCGCTTCATGCGCTCCTCCCTCACTGAGCTGAAGGAGTCGATCGGACAGGACGGATTCATCCTCGGATCGAGGATTTCGATGTATGAAGCCTACCGTGGCGGCTGTGGTACCGCTGGCCCGGATTCTCTGATCGAGGACCTCACCGAGAT
Source organism: Sphaerochaeta sp. (assembly GCA_035647415.1). Taxonomy (GTDB): domain Bacteria; phylum Spirochaetota; class Spirochaetia; order Sphaerochaetales; family Sphaerochaetaceae; genus Sphaerochaeta. The sequence continues at coordinate 6,820 of DASRNL010000031.1, forward strand.
GAAGCAGGTTATCGCCCTGATGAATGAGGTCGGCGCTGACTTTGTTAACGTTTCGGCAGGCATTCCGGCAGCCACCCCTGAGGTGACCCGGCCTACCAACCCCTCCAAACACCTCTACTTGCACCACTTCCGCTATACCCAAGAGGCAAAAGAGGTCGCCGGGGATATGAAGGTCTTCGGATCAGCATACTCCATCCTCAAGGAGGAGGCGCTGGATTATGGATCAGAGAATATCGATAAGGGCATCGTGGATATGGTCGGCTTCGGTAGACAGTCCTTTGCAGACCCACTCTTCCCCAAGAAGGTGCTTGCAGGACAGAAGGTGAACTACTGTATCGCCTGCTCCGGCTGTACCCGCCTGATGGTCAACCAACTCAACGACGGCTGTATCGTCTTCGATCCCTACTACCGTGAGATGCTGAAGCAGCTCCCAAAGTCGAAGTAGTATGAGTGATACCCCCAAGCGCGTAACCCTGCAGGATATCGCAGACGAGTGCAATGTCTCCCTCTCCACCGTATCTCGGGCGTTGAACAACTCGGTGTTGGTCAGCGACGAGATCCGGGAGTCGGTGCTTGCTACCGCCGCGCGCTTGGGATATCAGAAACGAACGATTCGAAAGCATAGTACACGAGCAATTTTGAATATTATGCTCTTCTTACCGGACTCCCAATCCCCGTATATCAACCTCTTTTATGATATCTCGGGCTTTGTGAAGGGGGTCTACGCAGGCTTTGGAAAGGTCAAGGCGAATATCATCGTCCGCCTCAACCACATCGATGAGGATACCTTCCAGAGCAAAAAGCTCGGGGATATCGACGGATGTATCTTCGCATTCACCATGCCCAAACAGCATATTGGCCAGGACTTCCTCGATCGCAAGATACCGGTCTTTTTGGTGAACCGATTCCATGAATACTTCGACTCGGTGATCTACAACACCGAGCATGAGATGCAGGTGCTTGTGGAGCAGGTGATCAAGAAGCGAAATGCCCGAGGTGCAGAGCCGATCAAGCTCTGCTACGTCGGCTTCACTTCGGTGGCGTATATCAACCG